>JAUNAF010000027.1 GCA_030527715.1 Eubacteriales bacterium | reverse complement strand
GTCCCGGGCCGATTTTCATTGACCTGCATCTCTTTTTTGTATTTCAGGTCAAGTCCCAGGCCGATTTTCATTGGTCTGGGTTTCATTTTCGCATTTCAGGTCATATCCCGGGCAAATTTTCCTGTTCTGCTGCAATAGAATGCCTTGCACAGACTGCCTTATACAAAGTGCCCTGCACAGCTTTCTCATCACTGCTCGCGCAAACAATAGAATGTACTCTCGTGCAAACGATAGAATGCTCGCTCCGCGAACATTCTATTGTCATAAACACAAAAGGGAGCAGATTTTCTGCTCCCTTATCTTGCTAAGGCTGATCTTCAGATGAATCTTCGCCTTTTCTCGTTTGGACTTGTATTTTGACTTATACTTTAACTTGTATTTTGACTTATATCAATATGACTTATATATTTTTTAGAGTGTACGCATTGCTGCTTCTACAACGTGTCCTACCAGTACGGAGGTGGTTACACTACCTACTCCGCCCGGTACAGGTGTGATAGCGTCCACGATCGGCTCTACTGCTGCATAGTCAACGTCTCCGCAGAGCTTTCCTTCTGCATTTACGTTGATTCCTACATCGATGACTACCTGACCCGGTTTTACATACTCAGCGCCTACAACGCCTGCGCGGCCGGCTGCTACGATAATGATATCAGCCTCTCTTGCTACGGACGGCATGTCAACGGTTCTGGTATGGCATACGGTTACAGTTGCATTCTTCTTGATCAGCATCATAGCTGCCGGCTTACCTACTACAAGGCTTCGTCCGATAACTACTGCCTTCTTACCTGTGCAGTCGATCTGATAGTGATCCAGGATCTCCATGCAGGCCTGCGGTGTGCACGGCGGGAAACCGATCTTCTTGCCGGTGAATACGCCGGACATGGATCCGTCGGTCATGCAGTCTACATCCTTTGCCGGATCCAGAGCATTCTCGATCACTGCCTGATTCAGATGCTTCGGCAGCGGACGGAATAACAGTACGCCGTGGATGTTGGTATCCTTGTTTACACGGTCGATCACTGCGAGCAGCTCTTCCTGAGATACATCTTCCGGAAGAAGGATCTTTTCGCAGGCTACGCCTAAGGTCTCACATCTCTTTGTTGCACCCTTCTCGTAGGAGATATCACTCGGATTCTCGCCTACACGGATGATTCCCAGTGTCGGGTTTACACCCTTCTCCTGGCAAGCTGCCACGTTCGCTTTAATGCGCTCGTTTAAAGCAGCTGTTACTTCCTTACCTAATAACTGTTTAGCCATGATTATCTCCTCTATCAGCGCAGTCTGGAAAGAACGCTGTCAAAAATCTCATCTGCTTTTACGGTATACTCTGCAAGCATTGCATCACATTTTGCATTCAGCTGCTCTGCAAGCTCTTTGTCTGCCATGGATTTGGTATTGATGTAGACATTCAGGCTGGCACCCTTTAAAGCTGCCTTACAGAAAGCAGCGCCTACACCGGCATCGCTGATCGCCAGCTTGGAGCCTTTCTCAGCGAAAACTGCGATGACATCGATCGCCTCACAGCACTTCTCCATAATCTCCATCGGTACGGAGCAGGCATCCTTTAAAACAATCGCCATAACGCGTGCCTTCTCAGCCTTCTCTTCCTCAGTCTCCTTCGGAAGTCCGTATGCCTTTGCAAGCGGCTCGAAAACCTCAGCATCGCGCTCGATCAGACGCAGGAAATCCTTCTGAAGCTGATCGCATCTGCCTTTCAGCTCCTGCATCTCCTCTTCCACGTCTGCATATTTCTTCTTGCCCACGGTAAGGCTGCCGACCATGTTGCCGAGTGCGGTACCGACTGCACCGACGAGTGCGGATGCACCGCCGCCGCCCGGAACCGGAGCCTTGGAAGCAAGTACCTCTACAAATTCATTGCAGGGAACGGTTGAAAATCCCATGCCTATCCCTCCTTGATCCTTTAGTTTATTTTTTTCATCGTATTGATGCTGATATCACCGACGACCGCCAGATCCTCAGGTGTGAAGTTCATCGGGAAATTGTCGGAAAACAGCATCTGTGCGGACGGCGGAAACTCATCGTCTCCGATCCACAGAATAAACCTTACAAAATGTCGATTGATGAACTCAATCTCATAGGAGACATCTCCATGTTCAAGCTTTTTCGCTCCGAGTGCTTCCATCGCCACTGCAAAGCGGTCCGGCTTAAATCCGAAGCCGAAAGCAAGTCTGGACAGACATCTTCCGGAAAACTGGCGAAAATAGACTTCGCCGCTGGGCACTTCCCGATAAGTCAGGAAACGTCCGGTACTTTCTGCAGAGACACCCTGCAGAAGATAACGCAGGAAGAAGATCTTTGCCGGGATCTCCACCTCGGCTGCATAGTACATTCCCTCGCGGGAATCTACATGTCGAACGGTCAGATCCGGCCAGCTCACCTCATACGGCTGCTGAAGCATCGAGATCGTAAAGAGCTGTTTTTCCTCATCATAAGGGATCTGCAGTCTCTTTGCCGCCTCTTTCGGATCCATCGCTGCATACTGTTCCATATACAGACCGAACGGTACCTCTTCCTTGCTGTTTTTTGCATATGTCAGTTCCATAGGTTACTCCATTGCGCCTACGCTCAGAAACAGACCTGCATCTGTGTGCGGCAGGAAGCATGCTCCGACGAACTCATCCATATAGGACGTAATGGTGCTGAGCTCTATGTAGGTCATATTCTGAGCTATCTCGTATACCTTGCGCTCTGCTTCTGTGGAATACAGCATTGCGTAGGCTCCTACCAGTGAGGAGTTGCCGATATACTGGTAAAGCTCAAGGGGTACATCCGGGAACATGCCGATGTTGATGGCATTCTTCATGTTGATGCCGCTTCCGATACCGCCTGCAACATAGACATGCTCGATCATGGAGACATCAAAGTCACAGTAGGAAAGCATCGTGCGGATCGCTGAGAAGATCGCTCCCTTTGCACGGATAAAGTTGTCAATATCTACTTCAGTGATCTCTACATCCTTTACAGAGCCTGCATCTTTCTCAAATGCAAGCACATAGGATCCCATGCCGTATTTGTCATGGCGGACACGGTCACCCTCACGGATGAATTTTCCTTTCGGGCTGATGATTCCACAGCGGAACAGCTCACTGATCACATCAATGATACCGGATCCGCACAGACCGATCGGTTTTGTGCCCTCATCTCCTACGATGGTAAAGGTCGGCTCCATGGTCTCTTTGTCGATGGTACATGCCTCGATGGCACCATCCGTTGCACGCATTCCGCAGCTGATGTCACCGCCCTCGAAGGCCGGTCCTGCAGAACATGCACAACTGAACATGAAGTCCTGATTTCCGAATACGATCTCACCGTTGGTTCCCAGGTCAATAAAGAGGGAGAATTCCGGTTTGTTCCAGAGCATGCTCACGAATGCTCCGGCCGTGATATCTCCTCCTACGTAGCTGCCGATATTCGGAGCTACAATGATATGTGCACCCGGATTGATCCGGATACCGATATCGCTGGCGAATACAGAATTTGTCTTAAAGAAGGTCGGAATATACGGCTCGGTACGGATCGGGTCGCCGTTCATGCCGAACAGCAGGTGATTCATGGTGGTATTTGCACCTACGCTCATGCGATAGATGTGCTTTGGATTGATCTTCGCATCTTTGCACATGGTCTGGATCAGCGGATTGATCGTCTCATCGATCACTGCCTTCTGCAGACGCACGCTTCCTCCCGGTTTGGTGGACTCAATGATACGGTTGATGACATCAGCGCCATATCGGATCTGTCCGTTTCCGGAGGAGCCTTTTGCAAGGATCTTTCCTGTCAGCATATCGATCACAATGCCGGATACGGTGGTCGTACCGATATCGATTGCCAGACCTCCGACAAATACTTCTTTGTCCTTCTCTACCACGTCATAGACAAAAACGTCCTGCTCTGTTTTACGATAAATGACCTGTACCTCAAAATCGCTCGCACGCAGGACGGTTGCCAGCTTTTTCATCACGGAATATGGCAGACGGATCTGCTGCACTCCGGTCAGAGCCTGCATCGCACGCGTGAAACGTTCATTGTCCGGCATGGTATCATCCAGACTCGGGGCATTCAGGGTGAGCAGTGTCAGCTGCATGTCATTCTTCAGTTCGATCCCAGCTTCTACTACCTGTTCCTTCAGATCATCAAAAATCTTGATCTCATCGGGTGAACTTAGATCAGCGACCTTCATACGGCTGCGGTAAGCGGATGCGATATCCGGAACCATAACCTCCACGTCATCACAGACAGTGCTGACACAGGCCAGTCTCCATCCGTCATTGTACTCTTCGTCGCTGATATGTCTGGTCTTTTTAGAATCCAGATTCCCGCCTATGAGCTTTACTCTGCATTTTCCGCAAGATGCATTTCCTGAACACGGCGCGTCGATAGCTACATTCGTTTTTCTCGCTACCTCAAGAAGGTTTTCACCGAAAGCAGCGAAGACGCTGACATCTTCGCTGTTTTCAAACTTAAATGTAACTTTATGCATTAGATCTCCAGATAAGAGTCCGCATACAGTGTATTGTTCTTAAAGATATCACAGGACTTGATGGTCTCCATCAGGCGCAGATCGTTCGGGTTAACGATTGCGGAGGTAAGACCCTGCATCATGCACATTGCTACCAGAGCAGAATCCATGATCGGACGGATGTGCTTCGGCATACCGTTGGAGTTGTTGGAAAGTCCGCCGGTAGAGTTCAGGCCCATGTCAGAGAACATCTTGATACACTCAAGAATCTGCATCTGCTTGTCCTGCATTCCCTTAACAACGAGGAACAGCGGATCAAACCAGAGATCCTCAGCTTCCATACCATGCTCCAGACCTCTCTCAAGAAGCAGCTGGCAGAATGCCATACGCTCATCATTGTCTTTTGCAATTCCTTCACCGTTACACAGTGCAATTACGATTGCATCGTTTGCAGCTGCAAGGTCAATGTTCTCGATTCTTCCTGCTGCATCCGCAGAGTTAACGATCGGTTTTCCCTTGGAACGATTGTATACGGAGATACCTGCCTCAATGGCCTTCTTGTTGGAAGTATCCAGTGCAAGCGGAACGTTGTCGAACTCAGACTGAAGCAGCTGAACTGCCCATTTCATCAGATCCTCGCCATCGCTCTCAGCCGGTCCGATATTAACATCCAGATATACAGCACCTGCATCAAGCTGCTGTTTTGCTCTCTTTAAGATCGGCTCCGGATCTCTCTCGGTAAATGCCTTGTTCACTGCAGGAGCTGTGGTGGAAAGTCTCTCACCGATTGTAACGAATTTAGCCATTGTAAAAATCCTCCTTGTGCGTATAGGTTTAATTTTGTGGAATTTCCGAGTGTATCATGCACTCAGAAATTCCATTTTTAAGTCAACGGCAGATTTTACGACCGCGACATTTCTTATGCGTTCATATCCTTCAGGAATTTCACAAGCTGTACTGCCTCTGCCGGAGCGATGATGATCTCCCAGCCCGGAAGTTTTGCTTCGATCTCGCCCTTTAAGACTGCAACCTTACCCGGAATGATCAGCTTACGGTTCTTGATCTTGCCTTCGATATCAGCCTCTTTCCAGAACTTCTCGATGGTGGAGGAAGAAAGCTTTCCTGCTGCCCAGGCAGTCAGTACGGAAAGTCCGCCTGCATCGGAGATGATCAGGTTTACCGGAACACCGGAACGCTCCAGCTCGCCGGATACCAGGAAGTAGGTCAGTGCGAAGTCTACGGTGGTCAGACAGATAGAATTCTCGTCTGCACCGTTGATCGGGTAGATGCCCGGCTCTACACGCATTGGCTTCTGAGGATCTGTGAAGATGTTCTGTCTCAGGCCATACAGCGGAAGTGCCTCAGAGTAGGTCAGCTCAGACATAACAACGATGGAACCATACTTGATCGTGAAGATGGAAGCCAGTGCTGCCTGAAGGTGCTGATCGTCTTTTGCCAGCTTAGCAAGGTTAACGATAGACGGATAACCGAAAGTTCTGTCATTGTCTTTGATCGCTGCCTTACGTACCTGAACGGTATTTGCGAAAGTTTCTTTGATAGTTGCGCCTGTGGTATCGATCACAAGGTTCTTGTTTCCGAGACCCTCAAGTGCCTTTACAGTGTCATAGATCTCACTGAGGTTGCTTCCGGTTACACCGAGTACTACACCAGCCTCAGTTGCAACAGCGTTCATCTCAGCATAGTTTGCTGCGTTTGCACCGTTTAATACCGGCTTAGCGTCCTTGCATACTGCAAGTGCTGCCTTTGCTACCTCAACGTCATCACAGCCAAGGATCAGAGTTCTGCCGACTGCAGCTGCCTTCTTAACCAGCTCTACATAATCGGTTGCTCCGTCTGCTGCGTAGTTTACATATACCATCTCGACGATCATTCTCTCGCCGATACGCTCATAATCAACCTGCGGGATCTTTGCAAGCTTAGCGTCGATGGTTGCTTCATCCATGCAGTTGCATACTGCTGCTGCATATCTTGTCTTGCTCACGAAAGTTTTCTCGTGACGCTCAAGTACAGTCTCACCGCCGAGAGTATACTCGTTCTCGCCAACACCAACCTTAACGGTCTTCATTGGCGGTGCAGTTGCCTCAGACAGCTGTGCTTTTGCATCCTCTGAGAAGTACGGGCAGGCATTGATATCTGCTGCACCCTGAGCTACCTTCATAGAGAATGCCATACATGTCGGGCTTCCGCACTCTTTACAGTTTTTCTTCGGTGATAATTTGAAAATGTCAAGACCTTTCAGTGCCATAGTTGTGATTCCTCCTTAACAACAATTAAACAAAACTATTTATACTAACTCCTTGATCAGCTTGGAAACCGTTGCTACGGATACCGGATGCTTTAAGATCACGGCATTGGAACCGCAGGCAAGATCTGCTGCTGCAGTCTCGACCTCCATGTCGATACCACGGCTCTCAACATCTCCCCAGCCCGGAACATCCTCTTCTGAAGCGGATGCCTCTTTGGTTGCCCATGCCTCACTTGCTACCGGTGTGATGATCGGCATCTGAAGCTGTGCATCGTTCTGAGACAGAGCTGCTGCTTTGATACGCTGCATGGTAGATGCTACGTACTCATATCCGTATCCTGCTGCTGCAGAACCAACGTTCATAACTACGTTAGAAGCATTTACACCCAGCTGTGTAAGTAATACGTTTAACTGTTTTGCAAGGTTGATATCTACGGAGGACTCAGCTCCTACGATCTGATTATAAGCCAGACCAGCTGCTGCTCCGACGGTCTTGTAGTTCTCTTCTCTTGCTGCAAGAATGATTGCGTTCTTGCCCTGTGCAAGCTCTGCAGCCTTCTGAAGAAGCTCTGCATCTCTCTCTGCGTTCTTAGAACCGCAGATTACCAGCGGCATATCGCCTGCTGCCTCGATTACTTCTCCTAAGGTTGCCATGAGGTCTTCTGTACTCTTGTTTGCTCCGTTCGGATCTCCGCCTTCCATACGGAAGCTGATGAAGTCAACGCCCTCAAAAGCGACTGCTTTCTTTACCATATCTGCTGCTGTTGTGCAGCCGTCATAATACTTCTTTAAGCACTCCGGCTCGTGCTCCATACCGAAGTCTGTAACCTCGATACCTACCTTCGGTGCGTTTGCGATCTCTGCATCGAAAGAATAGAACGGAAGAACGTTCTCTCCGCCGATGGTTGCAGCCTTGTCACCGCTTCCGATGGTAACCGGTTTGATGCTGGCATTGAACTTTCCTGATTTTGCTGTGAACGGCATGTCTAAATCCTCCTTCATATTTAAGGTCGCATGAATTCTTTTAAACAAACGACCAATACAGCCCCACAGTCATTGGGTGGGGGACTGCAGGACTGCGTGTAACTTAATTATGGTTGAAATAATAACAACCGGATCATCTGTAAATCATCTCCCGGTCGCTACCTCTAAAAATCGCTGCGCGATTTTTATCGTTAAACAACCGGATCATCTTCGATGATCCATGGAGAGCACGCAAAAGCGTGCTCTCCTCGTGTGCTGCGCACACGTGGTTGTTTACATCATCGGCTCCATGGTGAGTGCCGGATGGCCCTTCTCCTCAAGGTAAGCCAGTAAGGTCTCCGGATCCTCTGCGATGGTCTCATCTGCGATCATATCACAGAAGTTCTCGATTCCGTACAGATCCTTAGCGGTTGCATTCAGTCTGTCTGCTACCTGCTCCTTCAGATCCTTCGGCATCCATACGATTCTTCCTACTCCGCCTTCTGCCTTCATGAACTTCTTGGAAGCGATGAAATGCTTACCATGTCCCATGAATCCAGGTGTCTGAACACCACCACCGGTCATAGAAGCAAGCTCCGGGAAGGTCATTCCGATCGGGGTCATGCCTGCGTACTCACGGTTAGCGATACATACACCGTTGGACAGCGGCTCGATACCACAGATACACTCGAAGCATCCGCAGCTGGTCATCGGCTTCTCGATGATGGAGTACAGGGATACATCTTCCAGAGCACCCTGAGAGAACTTACGAACTGCATCGTTAACGTCCTCATACTCACCGATTCTCTCGTCGATTACTTTCTCCTTAGTGATAACCTGGCACGGTCCTTCCGGATCCAGCTCGTTGGTTGCCTTAGCATCCAGCCATGAAACTGCTCCGCAAAGTCCAAGTCTCTCCGGGGTAACCACGCAAACATGGCTCGGGGAGAATGCCTGGCACATGATGCAGCTGTAGTATACATCTACACCTTCATCAGTCAGGGTCAGCAGACGCTCGTCACGCTTGTCGAACATCGGAGTAGCCAGGTTGTGACGAAGCTCAGTACACTGTGCTGCATCGGTAATGATCTTAACCTGACACTTATCTACTACTGCTGCGAACTCGCTCTTAACCTTAGCGTACAGAACTTCACCGATGTGCTTAGCACGGAAGCCTGCATTGAAGGTGTCTTTGCTTACACGGATACGGATCATATCACGCTGACCGGTATGCATCATACCTTCTACGCAGTTTAAGTAGCTGTGGAACTTACGCTCGAATACCGGCTCAAAGTCAGACTGCATGCTCTTGCCTGCAACTTCTACGATGTAAGCAATGCTCTGCTTGCTGCCTTCCGGCATCTCATCGATATCCGGTCCGATCACTTCAATCTTGTGATCCTCGATCTCAGATGCATCCTTGGTCATAACCAGCTCGAAGCAGTCTACACGAGAACCATCGAACTCAACCTGCATATCGCCGCGGCGGATGATCTCACCCTCAAATGCGGATGCGAATGCAACCGGGATGTCGATGTTTGTGATCTTGATCTTGATGTCACGAGCCTCAAGAGAGGTTGCGTTGAACTTGCTGACATCAGCCTGTCCGATCAGGCTCTTCGGTACATTTGCATGTACAGCTGCCAGAGTATCTACATCATTGGTAACTACCGGGAATCCAAGTGCGATTGCGCCTGCGCCGCATGCAACGATCACCGGATCAAGCGGTGCGAATGCATTTACGAATGCCGGTACACGCTTGAAGGTGTACTCCATAAGAGCTGCTGCATCGCCAGGAGCAACGTTACCGAAGATCAGAGCTGCTCTTACTGCAACAGATACTACATGGATAACTGCTGTGATATCAGCTCCCAGCGGGATTACACGTACATTTGCGCCGGTCTTGTAGCCGAGCTCTGCACACTGGTCGATGATACCGCCTACCAGAGTTACCAGGATACCCTGTGCCTGATAGGACTTAACAAGGTCAACACCTTCCTGAGCGGTCGGAGCTGCACCGATAATAACTGCTACACCCGGGATATCACCGGTTACAAGCGGTACACCAAGCTCACGGATGATCGCATCTGCAAGGTGTCCATAGCACGGCTCTGCGTACGGAGCTGCGCCGTCAATATACTTTAATGCCTCGATGAACTCTGCGCAGAGTGCTGTTGCAACACCTGACATGAATACATCGTTCAGTCTCTTCTCTCTGGTCATCAGAGTCTTAACTACGCCCAGAGCTGCCTTTAACTCACCAAGGTTGCCTACCTTTGTTCCTGTTACTGCATAGTAGCACGGAAGGCTGTAAGCAGTATTCGGGAATGCAATCGCCTTATCTTCACCATGCTCTTTAATGGCTGCGTCAATGGCACCTTCGGTCAGGCCAAATACTGTGTCGTTTCCGCTAAATACAACATCAAATAAAGTCGCCACGTTTCTACCTCCATTTGGTAATTAATCTATGTTTCGAAGCTTTCTTTTTTATCAGCTGCGCTACTCAGCGTCGATCTTCTCTTTGATTTTGCGAATCTCATTTACTGCGACTTCGCTGAAATCATACGGTGAAGCTCCGCTGCGGTCCGCGTCTATGATCTCGGAATTGTAATGAATGAAGCCTAACAGATCCTCTTCGGGAATTCTGGACTTGATAAACTCCTCATCCTTTTCATCTCGAACCTTGTTTGCTACCACGCGCACGCGCTTTACGCCAAGACCGTCTGCCAGTCTCTTTACATTGGTATAAGTCTGAATGCTGCGGGCACCAGGCTCAATGACAACCACGAACTGATCCATGCCTGCGGTAGTTCCGCGGCCAAGATGCTCCAGTCCTGCTTCCATATCCAGAATGACCACATCCTTGCGGTGCAGCATCAGATTGTTCAGGATACGTTTCAGCATCACATGCTCCGGGCATACACATCCGCCGCCGGCGGTGTCTACAGTTCCCAGAACAAGGAGTCGAACGCCGTTGCAGAGCTTGCCGTATTTGTCCGGGATATCGCTCACCTGCGGATTCAGCTTGTAAAAAGCATTGTCCTCGGTCGCTCCGGTTCTCTCTTCGATCAGCTTGCGCATCTTTGTGATCGGTACGATCTGTTCCAGTTCTTCCTCTGTAAAGCCGAGTGCAAGGCCTAAGTTTGCGTCCGGATCCACATCCGCCGCCAGTACCGGTCTGCCTTCGTCTGCGTATAATCTTGCGAGCGTAGCGGCGAAAGTGGTTTTACCCACTCCGCCTTTGCCAGTCACTGCTATCTTCATATCAATTACCTTCTGATTCTTTTAGATTAGATGCCGATTGCGGCACGTTTTTCTTCGATTCTCTCGATCATCTTATCGCCAAGCTTTTCAAGATCAAGCTCTACGGTGTAAGCTGCCTCTACCCAGTCACGAACACCGTCGGTAAGAAGTCCAGCAACCTCAGAAGAACCGGATACATACGGATCTACGCCGAGATAAGTATCAATACCTGTTGCTACTACGTAGTTACCGATAGATACAGCCTTCTCAGACATCCACTCCGGAGCACATCCTACTACCGGAAGCTGAGAAATGTTCAGTCCGGAATCCTTAGCCAGCTCAGAAGCGAGGATCATCATACGGGAAATATCTACGCAGGATCCCATATGAAGTACCGGCGGGATATCAGCCAGCTCACAAACACGCTTCAGACCTGCACCGCAGATATCCTTTGCTCTCTTGTCCATCAGACCAGCCTTAGCTGCAGCCTGAGCGGAGCATCCGGATGCGATGATAACGATATCGTTGGCGATGAGCTTCTTCATCAGCTCAACATGGTATAAGTCAGAACGAACCTTCGGGTTGTTACATCCAACCATGGCAACTGCACCACGGATAACACCGGAGGTGATGCACTCAAGGAGCGGCTTGGTTGTTCCGGTCTCATCTACCTGAGAGTTGGTAACACCGTCCAGAGTCTTAACGATCGCCTCTACAGAGTAACCAACGGTAGCTTTCTGCTTAACATCCGGGATGTAAACCAGCTCCGGCTTTCTGTTCTTGAAGTTCTCACATGCAGCCTTAACGATTGCCTTTGCATTCTCAGCAGCGGTCTCAGCCTCAAAGCGGATAAACTCGGAATCCGGCATCTGAGCGATCGGAGAAGTTGTGATGAACTTTGTATGGAAGCACTTGCTTAACGGACCAAGTGCCGGGAAGATACACTGTACGTCAACAACGATAGCCTCGCAGGCACCGGTCAGTACTACGTTCTCCTGCTGCAGGAAGTTACCTGCCATCGGGATACCGCGGCGCATTGCAACCTCGTTGGATGTACAACAGACACCGGAAACTGTGATGCCCTTTGCACCCATCTCTTTTGCATAAGCGATCATCTCCGGATCATCTGCATACTCACAGATCATCTCGGAAAGTGACGGATCATGTCCATGTACAACGATGTTTACGTTCTCAGCTACCATAACACCAAGGTTAGCCTCGGTATCAACCGGCTTCGGAGTACCAAACAGTACATCAGAGAACTCAGTACCAGCCATGGAACCGCCCCATCCATCAGACAGACCGGAACGGAGTGACTGACGAACCAGAGCCTCCGGCTTACTGGAGTTACCCATATGGGTCATATGCATTGCGCAGGAAACCTCACGGTCGATAGCACGCGGTGCGATCTCTGCCTTCTCCCACAGTTCCTGAGTGTGCTTCGGAGCTCTCTTCAGCCATCTCTGGTAACCGAATACCTTACCATACTCGCCCATAGCCAGAACAGCCATCTCATGAGCCAGATCGTAAATATCCTTGCCCTCAGTCTCTACATCCCACTCTTTTGCGATGCGAATCAGCTTCTCAGGATCTTTTACCTTGTACGGTCCTTCCGGCTTTGCATGATACAGTGTGTTACAGATCTCACGGCCGTGATCAGAGTGAGTAGCTGCTCCGCCTGCAGTAAATCTCAGGAAGTTACGTCCAACGATTCCGTGTGCGTCACATCCGCAGATACCTCTCGGTGCCTTCGGGGTGATACGGCACGGTCCCATGGAACAGATACGGCAGCAGACACCCTGCTCACCGAACTTACAATGCGGTGTCTGGTTCTTTACACGGAACTGCCACGCATCTGCGCCTACCTTAGCGCCGGTCTCTAAAAGTCGATTTGTGATCGCTTCGTTTTCTTCAAAGGTAGTTACTTTAAAGTCGCCCATAATATCCTCCTTCATTTGGGTTTATCTTAGATTTCCAGCTTGTCTATGATATCGCGAAGAGCTTTCTTGACCGGTGAATCTTCCGGGAGATCCACAGTCGGCTTGCCATCGCAATCATATTCGTACACTTCGGTACTCTGAGGAACCACACCGAGCAGATTCAGATTGTGCTTCTCGATCTCTTCCATGGTTCCCTCGTTCAACTTGCCTTCCGGAGCACGGTTTACAATCAATCCGATCGTCTTCGGTTTTAAATTCAGATCCTCCACCAGCTCAGCGATGCGGGCTACTGCCTGTACGCCTCTTCTGGAACAGTCACTCACCAGAAGCACCATGTCCACCTTCGGAAGAATGCCGCGGCTGATATGCTCCATTCCCGCCTCATTATCCACAACTACATACGGATAGTTCGGTGCCATTCTTGCCAGCTGTGTCTGCAGAAGACCGTTTACGTAACAGTAACAGCCCTTTCCCTGTGTACGACCCATGACAAGCATGTCGAAGTCATCGTCCTCAACGAGACACCTGTTGACCATCATCTCCATGTAGTCAGCCTTGGATACTCCGACCGGAACCTTACGATTGACCGCATTCTCTGAATTTGCGACCTCCTCACGAATATCTCCCAGAGTCATCTCTACCTCTACTCCGAGGACCTCGTTCAGATTTGAATTTGCATCTGCATCTACTGCGAGCACCGGTCTTTTTCCCTGCTCACAAAGGTACTGGATCAGCAGACCGCAAAGTGTGGTCTTGCCTACACCGCCCTTACCTGCAACTGCGATTGTAAATGACATAAAAACACTCCTTTAAGCAATAGTTCTTCCCCTGAAATCCAGGGATGCTCAGCTGTCTGTTACTGACAGTTGATCTCTACACGTCCTCCGGTCAGATCAGCCAGGCGGATGCTTCCGACAACCGTCTTCTGCTCACCCATGACATCTGTCAGTGTGATCCTGTCCCCGTCGATCGTGATCTTGCTGACATACTCAAGAATCACGTTCTCCGGCTGTCCTGCCTTAACTACTGTAGATAAACACATGGTACGTACCTCCTTATTCTTCGTTCACAAGAGATAACGCCAGTCCCAGATAGAGATTTCCTTTCTGGAACTCATCCACTGCCCTGCGGATCTGCTCCGCCGCCTTCTCATGTCCCTCTGCCGCCAGCTTAGCCGCCATATCGTCGAGCTCCGCTGCATGGTGTGTGTTATGATCCAGCATATACTTCAGCACGGCCTCGGTCTTGCTGCCTGCCGACTCGGTATGCTCATGGCAGTGACCGGCATGGCTGTGGCAGTGTCCGTCCTCCCCGTGTGAGTGGCAGTGAGCCTCCTCACCATGGTGGTGACAGTGTCCTTCATGCTCGTGATCGTGCTCTCCCTCATGTCCCGCCGCATGGCTATGTTCATGTGAGTGCTCGTAAGTATGTGTGTGGGTGTGCTCATGATGACCATGTGCACATGGATTTCCGTTCTCATCAGTTATGATGTGCATTTTATACACCTCCTTCCCAATTATATCCCCACTATGGGGATAGTTTAACATATTATCTAAAAAATAACAATGGTGCAAATTGCTACATCCTGTTTTTTTTTTCGTCCAATACAACAAAATGTCAGAAAATCGATCGTATTTTGATCATTTTCTGACATTTCTGTACTCCTTCTTACGAGAAGGGCTCTATTTTCTTTGTTAATCCTGACTATACTTGTCGGATTTATGCATTTTTGACAACATCCGGGGCGACATCTAGTTCAGCATCATACGGTCGTTCGCGAACTCACCGCCGCTCGCCTGCTCAAACTTTGCAAGCAGATCGGAAACGTGAAGCTTCTTCTTCTCTTCTCCGCTGACATCGTAGATGATGTGTCCCTCATGCATCATGACCAGACGGTTGCCGTGTGCAATGGCATCCTTCATGTTGTGGGTGATCATGATCGCAGTCAGATTGTCTCTTGCGATGATCTTGTCGGTAGCCTCAAGCACCTTGGCTGCGGTCTTCGGATCCAGCGCTGCGGTATGCTCATCGAGCAGCAGCACTTTCGGCTTTTTCAGCGTGGCCATCAGCAGTGTCAGCGCCTGACGCTGTCCTCCGGAGAGCAGTCCGACTTTGGCTGTCAGCCGCTCCTCCAGACCAAGGTCAAGGATCTTCAGCTTTTCTTTATACTCGTCTCGCTCAGCGTTGGAGATGCCGGCACGCAGGGTGCGTGCAAGTCCTCTTCTGGACGCAAGTGCCATGTTTTCCTCGATCTGCATGCTTGCAGCGGTACCGGTCATCGGATCCTGGAATACACGTCCGAGATATTTCGCTCTCTTGTACTCCGGAAGTCTGGTGACATTGACTCCGTCGATCAGGATCTCTCCCTCATCCACTGGCCATACACCGGCAACAGCATTCAGCATCGTGGATTTTCCTGCACCGTTTCCTCCGATGACGGTCACAAAATCTCCATCATTCAGTTGGAGGTTCAGTCCGTTTAAGGCGGTCTTTTCATTTACCGTTCCCGGGTTAAAGGTCTTTTTTAAACCGTTCAGTTTAAGCATTTGCCTTACCCCCTCTCTTACGTGCTCCGTTAAAATACTTTCCCTTCATATGCGGAACAGCAAGAAAGACTGCTACCACGATTGCAGAGAGAAGCTTCAGGTCGTTGGAATTCAGACCGAGCCAGAGCACAAACTGAAGCACCAGATAATAGAGAATCGCGCCGACTGCCACGGAGAGCAGCTTCAGTGCGAAATTCTTTGCAAATTTTCCAAAGATAACCTCTCCGATGATGACTGCCGCAAGTCCGATGACGATCGCGCCTCGTCCCATATTGACATCAGCGAATCCCTGATACTGGGCATACAGACCGCTGGCAAGTGCAACGATACCGTTGGAGATCATCAGACCGATGATCTTCATCATATCGGTGTTGATACCCTGTGCTCTGGACATGTTCTGGTTGGAGCCGGTCGCACGGATCGCACTTCCGAGTTCCGTGCCGAAGAACCAGTACAGCAGTACAACGATGCACACGATGAAGATCGCTGTCACAAAGATCGTGTTTTTGAAAAATGCTACATTTTTGATATAGCGCAGGGAAACGATCAGCGGATACTTGTCGACGCTGATCGCCTGGTTTGCCTTGGAATCCATGATTCTGAGGTTGATGGAATACAGACTCAGCTGCGTCAGGATACCGGACAGGATCGCCGGAATCCCCATTGCGGTATGAAGGATTCCTGTGACCAGTCCGGCCAGCATACCCGCAAGAAAGGCACACAGCAGCGAAACCGCTGCTGAATGCCCGCTGAGCATCATCATGATGCAGACTGCACCTCCGGTACACATGGTACCGTCCACGGTCAGATCTGCCAGATCCAGAATCTTATAAGTGATATATACGCCGATGGCCATAATGCCCCAGATCAGTCCCTGGGCACAGGCACCCGGCAGTGCATTCAATAATGATACTACGTTCAAAACAATTTCCTTTCATTTACGACGCCGAATTATTCAGCGGTCTCGATAGCCTCATATCCTTCCGGAACAGTGATACCGAGTGCCTCACATCTTGCTGCGTCATATTTCTTTACAAACTGCGGTGCGTAAGCAACTTCCATCTCGCTTACATCAGCGCCGTTTACCAGCACATCGTATGCCATCTCACCGGTCTTGTAGCCAAGATCATAGTAGCTGATGGACAGGGTCGCAATACCGCAGCCTGAGCAGATGCCTTCCTCACCGGCGATGATCGGGATACCTGCCGGCTGACAGATGTTGTCGATGATCTCTGCGTTGGATGCTGCTGCATTGTCGGTCGGGACGTACATTGCATCTACTTCAGAAGCAGCCTGAGTTGTGATGGATGCGATATCGTTAGAGTCTGCAAAGGTATATACCTTTGTCTCAAATCCTGCTTCTTTCAGTGCTGCTTCCACAGTCTCTACCTGATATACAGAGTTCGGCTCTGCAGAACAGTACAGCAAACCGATGGTCTTTGCATCCGGAAGGATCTCAGAAAACATCGCTGCCTGCTCATCAAGCGGTGCCAGATCAGAGGTTCCGGATACGTTGATGCCGCTCTTTCCGGTCCACTCTTCTGCCGGAACATCCAGTGCTACGCTGTATACAGATACGGAGGTTCCGAGGATCGGGATCTCGTTCGTACCTGCCATTGCTGCAAGCAGTGCCGGTGTTGCGTTTGCCATGATCAGATCTACTTCGTCTGCTACGAACTGGTTAACGATGGTCGTGCAGTTTGCGGAATCTCCGGAAGCATTCTGCTCAATGATCTCTACCTTATCTCCGAGCTTCTCGGTCAGTGCATCGGAAAATCCCTTGGTTGCTGCATCAAGTGCATCATGCTGTACCAGCTGGCACACGCCTACTTTATAAGTCTGATCCTCTGCCTGTGCGATCATTCCGAAAGATGCCGCCATAGAAGCAGCTGCGCCGCATGCAAGTAATCTTGAACCCCATTTTTTCATCTTTTTGTCCTCTTTTCCTTGATATTTACTTTAGTATTTTAAAGTATTATGCGTTAAAGTGATTAAGTATGACTATACCCCAATCTTTTTCACAAGTCAAGAGGTTTCAACATGTTTTGCAGGTATTTACCACTCAAGCTCTTCTCTCGGATTGCGCATCATCAGCTCGCGCACTGCAGCATCCGGCTTCTTACCCTCAAAAAGCACCTGATTGATCTGTTCTACGATCGGCATCTCCACCTGATATTTTCTGGAGAGCGCGATTGCAGCCTTTGCGGAATAGACTCCCTCGACTACCATCTTTACCTCATCCATCGCTTCCTGCATGGTGCGTCCCTGACCGATCAGATAACCGGCCTTGCGGTTGCGGCTGTGAACGCTGGCACAGGTAACGATCAGATCGCCGATGCCGGCAAGTCCGTAGAAGGTCTCCTGTCTTCCGCCCATGGCAATGCCCAGACGCGTGATCTCTGTGATTCCTCTGGTGATCAGCGCCGCCTTGGTATTATCACCGTAGCCGAGTCCGTCCGCAGTTCCTGCGGCAAGTGCGATGACATTCTTCAGGGCTGCACCGAGTTCGATGCCCAGAAGATCCGGGCTGGTATAGACACGGAAGGCCGGACTGATGAAGATACTCTGGATATACTCTGCAAGCTCACGGCTGTGTGCTCCGACGACACAGGTGGTCGGCATTCTTCGGCTGACCTCCTCCGCGTGACTCGGTCCGGACAGTGCGGCTGCGCGCACTCCCGGCAGCTCCTCCTCAATGATATCCGTCATCGTAAACAAGGTCCCCTCCTCGATTCCCTTTGCCACGTTGACAATGATCTGTCCCTCTGTCACATAGTCTTTCAGTCTGCGGCTCGTGCTGCGGATCGCCGATGACGGAACTGCCAGAACAAGCAGATCCTTTCCGTTCACCGCTTCTGCCAGCTGATCTGTAAATACGATCCCATCCGGTATTTCCACCCCAGGGAGCTTTGACTCGTGGCGTCTGGTAGACTGAATGCGCTCAGCCTCCTCTTTTCTGTGTGACCATACGGTCACCTCATGTCCATTGTCGGACAGGAGAATCGCCAGTGCGGTTCCCCAGCTTCCGGCTCCGATGACTGCTGTTTTCGCCATGCTTCTTCCTCCTGTGTTTATCACTTATCGCTTTTTTTCGTCAGATAGGTCTTTCGCTCTGTTCCGGAGAGCAGTCTGCCTATATTGCCTCTGTGCTTGTAAAAAGCAAGCGCTGCAAGAAGCACTGCAAGCACATAGAGCTCATTCAGATACGGCTGTGCCATATGCAGGTAACCGCCCTGTCCGAGGATCACCAGCTCGATCACAAAGCCGACATATACCAGCAGTGAGCCGAGTGATACATAGTGTGTCAGCAGAAATGCTGCCGTGAAGGTAAATAAGGCGCAGACACCGGTGATCCAGTGAAATGCCACACAGAGACCTCCGGTCGCTGCGATTCCCTTGCCTCCGCGAAAGCCCAGATAAAACGGAAAATTGTGTCCGAGGATCACGCCTGCTGCTCCATAAAGGATCAGCAGCGGAAGCATATCCGCATGGCTTTCCCCAAACAGCAGGCGGACTACTGCGACTGCCGCGATGCATTTAAGGGCGTCACCTAAAAAGGTGACTGCCCCTGCTTTGGTACCGAGCGTACGCAGCATATTTGTCGTACCCGCATTTCCGCTTCCATGTTCACGAATATCTATTCCATAGTATCTTCCAAGAAAATAACTGGTCTGAATCAGGCCAAACAGATAGCCGATGACCACACAAATCAAGCGTACCATTTATTTGTCCTTTTCCTTTCTCTCGCGGATAATGAACTTGAGAGAGGTTCCGTAAAATCCGAAGGTATCACGAATCTTGTTCTCCAGATAACGGGTATAGGAGAAATGCATCAGCTGCTTGTCATTTACAAAGATGACAAATGTCGGTGGCTTGACCGCAACCTGAGTGATGTAGTACAGCTTCAGTCTCTTACCCTTGTCAGAAGGCGGCTGCTGGAGTGCCACTGCCTCGGTAAGGATCTCATTGAGCACACCGGTCGCAATACGCATGGACTGGTTTTCAATGATCATGTCGATCTTCTCGAACAGTTTCGGAAGTCTCTGTCCGGTCTCCGCTGAGACAAACAGGATCTCCGCATACGGCATGAAGGACAGGGTCTCTCGGATCTTTGTCGTATGCTTGTAAATGGTCTTGTCATCCTTCTCAATGGCATCCCACTTGTTGACTGCGATCAGGATACCCTTTCCGCGGTCATGTGCGATTCCTGCGATCTTTGCATCCTGCTCTGTCACGCCCTCAGTCGCATCGATAACTACAACGACGACATCGGCACGCTCTACGGCTGAGACTGTACGGATGATACTGTAGCGCTCAAGCTCTTCTTTGATCTTGCTCTTTCTGCGCAGTCCTGCGGTATCAATGAAGACATAGTCGCGTCCCTGCCACTCTACCTCGGTATCGATCGCATCTCTGGTCGTACCCGCAATGTTGGATACGATCACGCGGTTCTCTCCGAGCAGCTTGTTGATAATGGAAGATTTGCCGACGTTCGGTTTGCCGACTACGGCGATGCGCGGACGGTCGTCCTCTGCCTCTTCCTGATCCTTCTCCGGGAAGTGTGCTACCACTGCATCCAGCATATCTCCGATACCCTGACGGTTTGCCGCTGAGATAGACATCGGCTCACCGATACCCAGGTTATAGAACTCGTAGACATCCGGAAGGGTCTTTTCGTAGCTGTCTGCCTTATTTACCGCAAGTACCAGCGGTTTCTTGGATCTGCGCAGCATATCTGCGACCTTAGAGTCCGCATCCACCAGTCCCTGACGTACATCTACCAGGAAGATGATGACATCTGCGGTGTCGATCGCGATCTGCGCCTGCTCTCTCATCTGTGAGAGAATGATGTCACTGCTCTCCGGCTCAATACCGCCGGTATCGATCAGTGTAAAATTGTGATTCAGCCATTCAATGTCCGCATAGATACGATCCCTGGTCACGCCGGGCGTATCCTTGACGATGGAAATATTTTCACCTGCCAGTGCGTTAAACAATGTGGACTTTCCCACATTCGGGCGTCCAACGATGGCAACTATCGGTTTGCTCATATCGTATTCACCTCATATTTCTGTTTTCCGTTATGGCCGCCCTGCTTCTCCAGCAGTACAGCCTCCACAAAATCCTTTCCGCATGATTCT
Organism: Eubacteriales bacterium; assembly: GCA_030527715.1. Taxonomy (GTDB): domain Bacteria; phylum Bacillota; class Clostridia; order Lachnospirales; family Lachnospiraceae; genus Marvinbryantia. The sequence continues at coordinate 7,380 of JAUNAF010000027.1, read as the reverse complement.
ACAATAACCGTGCGGATTTGTAAAGCATTCTCAAGCTGCGGCAGAGTAATGTCATCCAGGAAGACATCCTCATCGCTTCGCAGCACATTCTCAGAGAGCAGCAGTGCCCCCCCGAGTTCCTGATCTTTCAACTGTTCGATCAGATCCTGTCCGGTCAGCAGTCCCGCAACCGTGATCCTGCTGCCGAAAAAGCGGTTCTCGATCGTGTATACATGGACCTTCATCTTCGGATATCTGCTGCAGATCTTCTCCGCTGCCTGCTTCATAAACGGAGCTGCCAGCACACCGGTCGCGATCGAGACCGTATGCTCTCTGTCATCTCCCGCACGTCTGTCCAGCTCTTCCTCGACCTCCTCACAGAAGAGACGGATCATGCCCACACCGTTCTCCAGCTGAAGGTATCCGTCATAGCTTTCTGCCTGCGGAAGTTCTTCCTCTGCGAGCAGATACCACTCATCCCCTGCATGGATAAAGTGCGTTCCGTACTCTTTATATAGAAGTTTCTGCCATTTGTGAATGCAGGCGAGCACCTCTTTTGCATCCTCTTTTGTGAACGGCTGCAGCGGTGCAAGTCCCTCGCGGAACTTCGTCAGACCGACCGGAACGACCGAAACACTGCCAAGCTGCGGCAGATAGCGGCTCAGATCCTGAATACTGCGCTCCAGCTCCTCTCCGTCATTGATGCCTTTGCAGAGCACGATCTGTCCTTTCAGCTCGATCCCCGCCTCCACAAGACGATCCACCTTCTTCAGGGCATCCCCTGCGAAGCGGTTGTGCAGCATCTCACAGCGCAGCTTCGGGTTGGTCGTGTGGAAGGAAATATTGATCGGTGACAGATGATATCGGATGATCCGCTCGATGTCCTCATCACTCATGTTCGTCAGGGTCACATAGTTGCCCTGAATAAAGGAAAGACGAGAATCGTCATCCTTAAAATAGAGCGTATCTCTCATCCCCGGAGGCATCTGATCGATAAAGCAGAAGATACAGTTATTTCTGCAGGAACGGTAATCATCCATCAGATCACGGACGAATTCCATGCCAAGGTCTTCCTCAAACTCTTTCTCGATCTCCAGCTCCCACTCCTCTCCGTCTGCCTTTCGGATCACCACGGTGAGGAACTCTTCGTTACACAGGTAACGATAATCAAAAATATCCGTGACGGTATTGCCATTGATCGTGAGCAGCTCATCGCCCGGCTCGATCTCCAGCTCCTCTGCAATACTGCCCGGAAGCACTTTGTCTACTATATGATGTTTTTCCATATTTATTCTCCTTGTTTTCCCATCATACCCGATTCTAAGCGGTTTTGCAATCTTTCGATTTTTGTTCTTTATAAAATTCTTGACGCATCTGACTTTTCAAACTATACTAGTGGCGAAATCAAATTCAACAGTTTGAATTATGCAACTGTGAAAAAACACTCTGATTTTCCGGAAATGGAGGTTCTATGTCCGATATTTTTGATACTATGCGTACCGTGATTCCCTATGCACCGCTGAAGCTTGCCGCTCTTGAGGGCTGCCGGGACTTCGCTTCTACCGTCAACAACTATCTGGTTTCCTATCGACATGAAAACCCGACACACGACATTACCAACCCTGCATTCAAGGGATATTCTGAGGACAACTACCTGCTCAGCTGCAGCTGTCCGAGATTTGGTACCGGTGAAGGCAAGGGAATCCTGCACTCTTCTGTGCGCGGCACCGATCTTTATATCCTGGCTGATATCACTAACTACAGCCTGACCTACAAGGTATGCGGTTACACCAACCACATGTCTCCGGATAATCATTTTCAGGATATTAAGCGCATCATCTCTGCTACCAACGGAAAGGCTAAGCGTATCAACGTGATCATGCCGTTCCTGTATGAGGGCAGACAGCACAAGCGTACCGGCCGTGAGTCCCTTGACTGCGCACTTTCTCTTCAGGAGCTCGCTGACATGGGTGTCAGCAACATCATCACCTTCGATGCACATGATCCGCGTGTACAGAACGCTGTTCCGCTGATCGGATTCGATTCCTTTATGCCGACCTACCAGTTCTTAAAGGCTCTGGTTGCGAGCACCCCGGATCTGCAGTTTGATCCTGCTCATCTGATGGTCGTCAGCCCGGATGAAGGTGCCATGAGCCGTGCCGTTTACTTCTCCACCATTCTCGGTGTCGATATGGGTATGTTCTACAAGCGCCGTGATTACTCTACCGTAGTCAACGGACGTAATCCGATCGTCGCTCACGAGTTCCTCGGCGATTCCGTTGCCGGCAAGGATGTCATCATCGTCGATGATATGATCTCCTCCGGTGAGAGTATGCTCGATGTCGCTAAACAGCTGAAAAACCGCCATGCAAAGCGTGTCTTTGTCTGCACGACCTTCGGTCTCTTTACAGACGGCTTTGAGAAGTTTGACGAGTACTATGAAAAGGGCTATATCGATCGTATCGTTACGACGAACCTGACTTACCGTGATCCGGTGATCTATGAGAAGCCGTACTACGCTGAGGCAGATATGGCTTCCTATATGGCAAGTATCATCGATGCCCTGAATCATGACATCTCGATCGAGCGCATTGCTTCCCCGACCGAGAAGATCCAGAAGCTGTTAAGAAAAATTCGATAACTGTATTTCCTTAACTTATAAAGTGAACGTCCGCGGACGTTCACTTTTGCGTTAAGAAGGCTGCGAGATTGCCTCTTCTTCCATTTGAGGCACGGTGCGAATAAAGAAACTGCGGATTACAGCAGGTGCACAGATCTGTCACCTGTATGTGATCCTTTTTTATGCCCGCCTCCTCAAAAATCAGTTCATTTGCTCTCCAGAGATTCAGTCGATACTTGCCTTCCTCTGTATCCGCCCTGAACAGCTCTGCGTGATGCTTCGGTGCAAAATTTGCCCGGAACTCGTCTATCACGTCCTCACTTACCTGATAGCAGTCCTGACAGATGGAGGGGCCGATCGCTGCATACAGATCCTCCGGTCTGCTGCCGAAGCACTCCTGCATCCGTTCTACCGTTCTCTTTCCGATTTTTCCGACCGTGCCTCTCCATCCGGAGTGTGTCAGTCCTATGGCATGACGGACCGGATCCACAAAAAACAGCGGCACACAGTCTGCGAAAAAGGTACATAGTACTACCTCTGGATCCTCAGTGATCAGTCCATCAACATCAGAGTAATCCCGTTCTCTGTTCCACCCTTTTCCGCAGTCCTCTCTGGTCACCAGACGCACATTCGTTGTGTGTGTCTGATCACTGAAGACCATATCCTCTGTGGAAAAACCGATGGCAGCTGCGATCCTGCGATAATTTTCGCGGACGTTCTCCTCCTCATCTCCTCTGCTGAAGCTCAGATTCATAGTGGAAAGATGATCACGGCTCACGCCTCCTTCTCTTGTAGAAAAGCCATGCAGCACGCCCGGCAGTGCAGAGAGCATCGGAAAGGTCAGATACGGCACACCGTTTTTCTCATTTACCTTCAGCACTTCCCCTGTCCCTTTTCTCTGAAGCTGTATTTTCTGGAAATTGCTCATAAGTTTCTCCTTTTCGCTTCCTTACTCTTTCTTGCCGTACTATTCCGCCCAGAATGCATCACGGATATGTGTGACTCTGTCTCCGTCCATCCCCACCACGTCAAAACGGCAGGGAGTGTCCTCCGAATATCCATGGCTGAGCAGATAGTGTCTGGCTGTCTGTATGATCACCCGCTGTTTTTTCTGATTGACAGCCTCAAGCGGTGATCCTTCCCGCAGGCTGCTGCGGTATTTTACCTCTATAAACACAAGATACCGGCCCTCGCGGGCGATCAGATCGATCTCCCCGCTGCGGATCCGGTAATTTTTTTCAAGGATCTGAAAACCTTCCTGCATCAGATATGCTGCTGCGAGAGCCTCATATCTGGCGCCGGTCTCTCTGTTGTTCATTCATTCTCCTCTAATATATTCTTCAGAAAGCTTCTGCGATGTATCACCGACGGTCCGTGCTCACGAATCGCCTCAATATGGGATGCACAGCCGTAACCTTTGTGCTTTGCAAAGCCATATTCCTGCATCAGCTCATCGTACTCTTTCATCAGTCGGTCTCGTGTGACCTTTGCGATAACGCTTGCCGCTGCGATAGAAAGACTGCTCGCATCCCCGTGAATGATCGGGATCTGTCTGATCGACACTTCCGGGATCTTCACCGCATCGTTGAGCAGCAGATCCGGTGTCACTCCAAGGTCTGCGATCGCCGTGCGCATGGCTTCATAAGTTGCCTGTAGGATATTGATCTCGTCGATCCTCTCCCAGGAAACGATTCCCACGCCGACAGCGACTGCCTTCTCGCGGATCTCATCGTAGAGTGCCTCTCTTTTTTTCTCTGAGAGCTGCTTGGAATCATTGAGATAACGGATCTTGCACTCTTTCGGAAGGATCACGGCTCCTGCCACCACCGGTCCCGCCAGCGGTCCTCTGCCTGCCTCATCAATGCCGCAGATCAGCTCTGCCTCCGGATACTTGCGCTCAAAGAGCAGCATTTTCTCCAGACGTGCATCCTCCTTCTGCTCTGCCGCTATCTTTCTCTGATATCTGGCCAGCAGATTTTTTACGGTCGCTCTCTCATCTGTCTCATATTCTCTGATCAGTTCTGCCCACGCAGTATAATCTGCCTGTTCAAATTCTGCTTTGATCTCCGCTGTCTTTTTCATCATTTTCGTCTTTCTTCTACTCTGCTGTTTCTTCTGTCTCCGGTGCTTCTTCTGTCTCGATGACCGGCTTCTCAAGTGTGATCCGTCCGAGTCTTCCTGCTCTGAAATCATCCAGAAGGATCGCTGCCGCCTTTGCGTAGTTCAGTTCCTGTCCTTTCAGCAGACAGCCTCTGTTGACCGCGATCTCCTTCAGGATCTCGACCGGCTCCAGGGTCTCATTGCACTGGTAGCGTTCCTGAAGCGCTCCTGCATACTCTGCGGTCAGGAAGCGGATCAGATCCAGGGAAAGTTCTTCGATATTCAGGATCTCATCGTTGATGGAACCGATCATGGCCAGCTTCATTCCAACGCTCTGATCCTCAAATTTCGGCCAGAGGATACCCGGCGTGTCCAGAAGCTCCATGTTCTTGTTCAGACGGATCCACTGTTTTCCCTTGGTCACGCCCGGACGGTTTCCGGTCTTTGTCGCTGCTTTCTTGGCATAGGTATTGATAAATGTGGATTTTCCCACATTCGGGATCCCCACTACCATCGCTCTGACCGGACGGTTCTTGATGCCTCTTCTGCGGTCACGCTCGATCTTTTCCTTGCATGCCTCTGCTACCAGACGATCCATCTGGCGCACTCCGTCTCCGCTTCTGGAATTCACCATCAGAACGGAAAATCCTTTTTCCTGGAACCATTTCTTCCAGAGCTGATTTGCCGCCTCATCAGACAGATCTGACTTGTTCAGCAGGATCATTCTGGCCTTTCCCTGTCCCAGCGTATCGATATCCGGATTTCGACTGGAGAGCGGAACTCTGGCGTCTACCAGCTCGATCACAAGATCGATCAGCTTCATGTCCTCCTGCATCATACGCTTTGCTTTTGTCATATGACCTGGATACCACTGATAATTCATAATATAAACCTCTTTTGTATTGTCTGTGTGCTTTTAGCGCACTCTTCCTCTTGTCTCTGAAGGGGAAAGTCTGAACCAGACTTTTCCTTCAATATAACTTGCATTTACGATTCCGACATCTGCGTGACGGCTGTCCTCGCTGTTATTTCGGTTGTCTCCCAGCACGAAGTACTCGGTCACTCCGAGGGTGATCGGGGTCTCTGCAAGCCCTGCATCTGAGATCGGCGGCAGATCTGTATTCTCCAGGAGCACTTTTCCGTCGATATTGATCATGCCGTTCTCGATCTGTATCGTCTCACCCGGCAGACCGATGACTCGTTTGATGTAGGTCTGTGCTGTGCTGCTTCCGTTTGGCTTGAATGCTATGATATCATTTCTCTTCGGTGATCCCACACGGTAAGATATCGTATCTATGAGAACTACATCGTTGTCTGAAAGTGTCAGTTCCATGGATTCGCCGAGATTTGTGCGTGTCTGTCCGAAGAAATAAACCAGTACAAACGCAAACAGTATCACGACCGCGATCTCAAAGATCCACAGCAGCAGATTGCCGATATGCTCTCGGATCGTCCGTTTTTCTTTTTGTCTTTTTCTGACCGGCCGGCGTTCCCTCTTCATCTTTCTTCCTCCACAAATTCAGTATAAAGAAATTCAGTATAGAAAGAAAGGCTGTCTTTTTGATAGACAGCCTTTTTCAATCACATTATTTAACCAGCTCTTTTACCTTTGCCTTCTTACCAACACGGTCTCTGAGGTAGTTCAGTTTTGCACGTCTTACCTTACCTCTTCTGATCACTTCAACCTTCTCCACGTTCGGGGAGTGAAGCGGCCATGTCTTCTCAACGCCAACACCGTTGGAGCTCTTTCTAACGGTAAAGGTCTCTCTTGCTCCGCCGCCCTGTTTCTTTAATACAGTACCTTCGAATACCTGTACACGCTCACGGTTACCCTCTTTGATCTTACCGTAAACTCTTACAGTGTCACCTACACGGAACTCCGGTACTTCAGCCTTCAGCTGAGCTGCTTCAATGTTTTTGATAATTTCCTGCATTGTGTGCCTCCTTATTCTTTGGATGTTCTTAATACGCTTCGGTAACAGAGGACCATCTCCTATTCACAACATTCGATATTTTAGCATAGAAAATCAGTGATTGCAAGTAATTTTTCGAAAGAACCTCTGCCCTTTCCGAATCTTCATCCAACAAATATCTTAAAAAACCTATATTACGGTAAAAACTATCATATTCCTGCATTTTTTCCGTAAAATCCGCCTTATTTCAGCTCCTCCAACTCGTTTCTTGCAGCAATTACGGAAGTAAACAGTTAAATTAAGCTGTTACTTCCGTAAATTTCAGGATTTCTCGCCATATTTCGATACTCTAGCGTCGTCATAAGCCTGAAATTACGGAATATTTCTGATATTTATAAGATTACTTCCGTAAATCGCTTTCCAGCATGCACTTGTCAAATCAGATTTCCTCGATTTTACGGAAAAATGCCCGTCTTTCCAGAAATACTTCCGTAATCCGCCAGGATAAGCATCTGAGCATCCCTTCATTTCCCGCCACACGATTAAAGAGACACCGGGAACTCATTCCCGATGTCTCTATTGCTCACTTATCAGATGACTGTCGGCTCGTCATCGTCTGCATAGCCGTCGAAAAGTTCTTCCTCGGAAACCACCTCTTCCGGTGCGGTCTCCTCAAGCGGTTCCTCGATCGGCTCATCTTTATCTTCGGCAGCTTCTTCAGCCTGTGTCTCAGCTTCTCCCGAAGTCTCTGCCTCTTCAGCTGTCTCT
>JAUNAF010000026.1 GCA_030527715.1 Eubacteriales bacterium | reverse complement strand
AATCCTATGGATCGTTTTTTTATCAAGTGTGCAACTTCATTTTACAATCGGCGATAAAAAAATAAGAGACGAAAAGTGCTTGACAGTAAACAAATCACTGAGTATACTGTTTTCGTGTGCGAAAACCAGTAGGTTTTGTACGCAGATCCTGAATTTTCAGATAAAAGAGGGATCGAAAAAGGATTTATACCGCAACCACAAACCCAAATGGGAATAACACAGGAGGTAAGAAGAATGCCAACATTTAATCAGTTAGTAAGAAAAGGCAGACAGACATCTGTGAAAAAGTCTACTGCTCCGGCTCTTCAGAAGGGCTTCAACTCCCTGCACAAGAAGGCAACGGATGCATCTGCACCGCAGAAGAGAGGTGTTTGTACTGCAGTTAAGACTGCTACACCGAAAAAGCCGAACTCAGCTCTTAGAAAAATTGCCAGAGTACGTCTTTCCAACAACATTGAGGTTACCAGCTACATCCCGGGTGAGGGTCACAACCTTCAGGAGCACAGCGTTGTTCTGATCCGCGGCGGCCGTGTAAAGGACCTTCCGGGTACCAGATATCATATCATCCGTGGTACTCTGGATACTGCAGGTGTTGCTAAGAGAAGACAGGCTCGTTCCAAGTACGGAGCAAAGAGACCGAAAGACGCTAAGAAATAAGACTCTGAATTGCGCATAGTGCAACAGAGGAATTTTTAGTAACAAAAAAGAGTATCACAAACAGAACTAAGAATTGTGCCGCATTCTATGTTACCGGGTGGTTGCAGGTTAAGATAGAACTTATGGCACGAACACATTAGAACGACACATGTGAGTACCGATGAATTAATGAATATTCTTAAGGAGGGAAGTAACGTGCCACGTAAAGGACATACCCAGAAAAGAGACGTTTTGGCAGATCCGATGTACAACAACAAAGTGGTTACCAAGCTTATCAATAACATCATGTTAGATGGTAAGAAGGGTGTTGCTCAGAAGATTGTATACGGAGCATTTGACAGAGTTGCTGCTAAAGCTGACAAGCCTGCTATCGAAGTATTCGAAGAGGCTATGAACAATATCATGCCGGTTCTTGAAGTTAAAGCAAGACGTATCGGTGGTGCTACATATCAGGTACCGATCGAGGTTCGCGCTGACAGACGTCAGGCTCTTGCACTTCGCTGGCTGACCATGTTCTCCCGCAAGAGAGGCGAGAAGACCATGGAAGAGAGACTTGCAAATGAGATTCTCGATGCTGCTAACAACACTGGCGCATCTGTTAAGAGAAAAGAAGATATGCACAAGATGGCAGAGGCAAACAAGGCTTTTGCTCATTACAGATTCTAATTAGGAGGAATTACCTTGGCTGGAAGAGAATATCCACTTGAGAGAACCAGAAATATTGGTATTATGGCTCATATCGATGCAGGTAAGACCACAACGACTGAGCGTATCCTGTATTACACTGGTGTTAACTATAAGATCGGTGATACTCACGAAGGTACTGCTACCATGGACTGGATGGAGCAGGAGCAGGAGAGAGGTATCACAATTACTTCCGCAGCTACCACCTGCCACTGGACTCTGCAGGAGAACTGCAGACCGAAGCCAGGGGCTCTGGAGCATCGTATCAACATCATTGATACCCCGGGTCACGTGGACTTCACGGTAGAGGTAGAGCGTTCCCTTCGTGTACTGGACGGCGCTGTCGGCGTCTTCTGTGCAAAGGGTGGTGTAGAGCCGCAGTCTGAGAACGTATGGCGTCAGGCTGATACCTACAATGTACCGCGTATGGCATTCATCAATAAGATGGATATCTTAGGTGCAAACTTCTACGGAGCAGTAGATCAGATCCGTAACCGTCTTGGTAAGAACGCGATCTGCCTGCAGCTGCCGATCGGTAAGGAAGATGAGTTCAAGGGAATCATCGACCTGTTCGAGATGAAGGCTTACATCTACAATGATGATAAGGGTGAGGATATCTCCATCGTAGATATCCCGGAAGATATGCAGGAAGAGGCTGAGCTGTATCATATCGAGCTGGTAGAGAAGATCTGCGAGCTGGACGATGATCTGATGATGCAGTACCTCGAGGGCGAGGAGCCGTCTGTTGACGAGCTGAAGAAGGTCCTCAGAGCAGCTACCTGCGACTGCAGAGCCGTTCCGGTTTGCTGCGGTACCGCTTACAGAAACAAGGGTGTTCAGAAGCTTCTGGATGCTGTTATCGAGTTCATGCCGTCTCCGGTTGATATCCCGTCTATCAAGGGTACCGACATGGAGGGTAACGAAGTTGAGAGACATTCTTCCGATGACGAGCCGTTCGCTGCTCTTGCATTCAAGATCATGGCAGACCCGTTCGTTGGTAAGCTTGCATTCTTCCGTGTATACTCCGGTACTATGAACTCCGGTTCTTATGTACTGAACTCTACAAAGGGTAAGAAGGAGCGTGTAGGACGTATCCTTCAGATGCATGCTAATAAGAGAGCAGAGCTGGATAAGGTATATTCCGGTGATATCGCTGCTGCAGTTGGATTCAAGTCCACTACAACCGGTGATACCATCTGTGACGAGCAGAACCCGGTTATCCTTGAGTCCATGGAGTTCCCGGAGCCGGTTATCGAGCTTGCTATCGAGCCGAAGACCAAGGCTGGTCAGGGCAAGATGGGCGAGGCTCTTGCAAAGCTGGCTGAGGAGGACCCGACCTTCCGTGCACACACCGATCATGAGACCGGTCAGACCATCATCGCTGGTATGGGTGAGCTTCACCTTGAGATCATCGTTGACCGTCTGCTTCGTGAGTACAAGGTTGAGGCTAACGTAGGTGCTCCGCAGGTTGCATACAAAGAGACCTTCACTAAGGAAGTTACCGTTGACAGTAAGTATGCTAAGCAGTCTGGTGGTCGTGGTCAGTACGGTCACTGTAAAGTTATCTTCACTCCGATGGATCCGAACGGCGAGAAGACTTTCGAGTTCGAGTCCACTGTAGTCGGTGGTGCTATTCCGAAGGAGTACATCCCGGCAGTTGGAGAAGGTATCGAAGAGGCTTGCCGCGCAGGTGTACTTGGCGGATTCCCGGTACTGGGTGTTCACGCTAACGTATACGACGGTTCCTACCATGAGGTCGACTCCTCTGAGATGGCATTCCACATCGCAGGTTCTATGGCATTCAAGGATGCTATGAAGAAGGGTAACCCGATTCTGCTTGAGCCGATCATGAAGGTGGAAGTAACCATGCCGGAAGAGTACATGGGTGATGTAATCGGTGATATCAACTCCCGTCGTGGTCGTATCGAGGGTATGGAAGATATCGGCGGCGGTAAGATGGTTCGTGGATACGTTCCGCTTGCTGAGATGTTCGGTTATTCTACAGATCTTCGTTCCAAGACACAGGGACGTGGTAACTACTCTATGTTCTTCGAGAAGTATGAGCAGGTTCCGAAGTCCGTACAGGAGAAGGTACTGAGCAACAGCGCTAAATAAGCATAAAAAGAGACTTGCAAATATCTCTGATTTGAAATATAATCAGAGATAGCATTGTTAAAAAGATATTGTAAGGCTGTACCGTTTTGGGTACACGAAATTAAGGAGGAAAATTCAAATGGCAAAGGCTAAATTTGAGAGAACAAAACCGCATTGTAACATCGGTACCATCGGTCACGTTGACCATGGTAAGACTACTCTGACAGCAGCTATCACCAAGGTTCTGTCTGAGAGAGTAGCTGGTAACACCGCTACAGACTTCGAGAACATCGATAAGGCTCCGGAAGAGAGAGAGCGTGGTATCACCATCTCTACCGCTCACGTTGAGTATGAGACTGAGAAGAGACACTATGCACACGTTGACTGCCCGGGCCATGCTGACTATGTAAAGAACATGATCACTGGTGCTGCACAGATGGATGGCGCTATCCTCGTAGTAGCTGCTACCGATGGTGTTATGGCTCAGACTAAGGAGCACATCCTTCTTTCCCGTCAGGTAGGTGTACCGTACATCGTAGTATTCATGAACAAGTGCGATATGGTAGACGATGAAGAGCTTCTTGAGCTGGTTGACATGGAGATCCGTGAGCTGCTTAACGAGTACGAGTTCCCGGGAGATGACACACCGATCATCCAGGGTTCTGCTCTGAAGGCTCTTGAGGATCCGAACGGCGAGTGGGGCGATAAGATCATCGAGCTCATGGACGCTGTTGACGAGTGGGTTCCGGATCCGGAGCGTGACACAGATAAGCCGTTCCTTATGCCGGTCGAGGACGTATTCACCATCACAGGTCGTGGTACTGTAGCAACTGGTAGAGTAGAGCGTGGTACCCTTCACCTGAATGACCCGGTTGAGATCGTTGGTGTTAAGGAAGAGAAGAAGGCTACTGTTGTAACCGGTATCGAGATGTTCCGTAAGCTCCTTGACGAGGCTCAGGCTGGTGATAACATCGGTGCACTGCTTCGTGGTGTTCAGAGAACTGAGATCGTTCGTGGTCAGGTTCTTGCTAAACCGGGTACTGTTACCTGCCATACAAAGTTTACCGCTCAGGTATACGTACTGACCAAGGACGAGGGTGGTCGTCATACTCCGTTCTTCAACAACTATCGTCCGCAGTTCTACTTCAGAACAACTGACGTTACTGGCGTAATCAACCTTCCGGAAGGCACCGAGATGTGCATGCCGGGTGATAACGTTGAGATGAGCATCGAGCTGATCCACCCGATCGCTATGGAGCAGGGTCTTACTTTCGCTATTCGTGAGGGTGGCCGTACCGTAGGTTCAGGTCGTGTAGCTTCTATCATCGAGTAATCTAAGGTAGATATTACATCCGAATAATTTATATAAATAGTGCATTGTCCACGGACGATGCCGAGTCCAAGCGTAAGATGCCCCGGAACCGAAAGGTTTCCGGGGTTTTTCTGTTGCCGAGCATGTAAAGAGAACGTCCGTTGGACGTTCTTTTGCTTTGTGCTTTTAGTTGTTAAAGTATTCCGCATATGATATGATAAATACAAATGCGCAACTTTGAAACAGAAAAAAGAATGTGGAGGATACCGGATGAAAAAGACCTATCAGGAAATGAGCAGAGAGGAATTACTGACACTGAAAGCGGCACTTGAGGAAGAGTACAAGACAGAGGAAGCGAAGGGACTTTCCCTGAACATGGCCAGAGGAAAGCCGGGCATTTCCCAGCTGGAGCTGGCGATGCCGATGCTGGATGTACTGAACGGCATTTCCGACATGAATACGATTCTCGGAAATGATACCAGAAACTATGGTGATCTGGACGGAATCGGAGAGTGCAGAAGACTGATGGCAGCCATGATGGAAGTGGAGAAGGACAATGTGATCGTCTGCGGAAACTCCAGCCTGAACATCATGTATGACACCATTTCCCGCTCCATGAATTTCGGTGTGAACGGTTCCACTCCGTGGTGCAGACTGGACAAGGTCAAATTTCTGTGTCCGGTGCCGGGATATGACCGTCACTTTAAGATCACAGAGGTATTCGGCATCGAAATGATCAACATTCCGATGGATGAAAACGGTCCGGATATGGATCTGGTAGAGCAGTATGTGAATAACGATCCGGCAGTGAAGGGTATCTGGTGCGTACCGAAGTACTCCAACCCGACCGGTATCTCCTACTCAGATGAGGTAGTCAGAAGATTTGCGAATCTGAAGCCGGCTGCAGAGGATTTCCGTATTTACTGGGATAATGCCTACTGTATCCACCACCTCTATGAGGATATTCATGACAACGTTCTCAACATTCTGGAGGAGTGTAAAAAAGCGGGAAATGAGGATATGGTCTACATCTTTGCATCGACCTCCAAGATCAGCTTCCCGGGTTCCGGCGTGTCTGCGATCGCGACCTCAAAGGCAAATCTGGACTTTATCCTGAGCAAGATGACTGTGCAGACGATCGGACATGATAAGATCAATCAGCTCCGCCATGCACGCTTCTTTAAGGATATTGACGGACTGAATGAGCATATGAAGAAGCATGGAGCGCTGCTTCGTCCGAAGTTTGAAGCAGTGCTGAAGGAACTGGATGCAGAGCTGGCAGGTCTTGGAATCGGTACCTGGGTCAAGCCGAGAGGAGGATACTTTATCTCCTTCAATGCGATGCCGGGATGTGCAAAGGCAATCGTATCCAAATGTAAGGATCTCGGTGTCATCATGACCGGTGCAGGCGCAACCTATCCATACGGAAAGGATCCGCAGGATTCCAACATCCGTATCGCTCCGAGCTTCCCGACGCCGGAGGAGATGGCTGTCGCAGCAAAGGTATTTACACTCTGTGTAAAACTTGCATCTGTGGAGAAGCTGCTCGCAGAAATGTCATAAAAAGTGTAGTGAAATGGGGGAATTGAAATGCCGATAATGTATATGCCAGTAAAAGTCCTTTGGGGAAAGGGCGCAGTCGCAAAGAACCGTGAGGTCTTTGTGGCGCTGGGCAGTAAGGCGATGATCGTCACAGGAAAGCATTCCAGCAGAGTCAACGGTTCTCTGCAGGATGTGACAGATGCGCTGGACGCAAACGGACAGACCTATGTCATCTTTGATGAGATCGAGGAGAATCCGTCAGTAGAGACCGTCAGCCGTGCAGCAGCTCTGGCTGTGGAGGAGAAGGCAGACTTTTTCATCGGAATCGGCGGAGGCTCGCCGATGGATGCATCCAAAGCGATCGCGCTTCTTGCAAGAAATCCGGAGATGATCGCTGATGCGGAGAAGCATCTGTATCAGAAACAGGAGGTCCCGGTCTATCCGGTGGCAGCTGTGCCGACCACCTCAGGTACAGGTTCTGAGGTGACACCGTATGCGATCATGACTCTGCACAGCCGTCATACCAAGCAGTCGATCGCCTATCGGATCTTTCCGCAGGTCGCACTGGTGGATTACAGCTATCTGAAGACCTCCTCAAGAAACGGAATGATCAATACCTGTGTGGATGCACTGGCACATATGCTTGAGTCCTATCTGAATACGAATGCAGATGAGTATAACCGCATGTATGCAGAGAAGGGACTGAGACTCTGGGGAAGCAAAAAAGAGCAGCTCGCAGGAGCACAGGAAGAATATACAGAGGAGATGTATCAGACCTTTATGCACGCCTCAGTGCTGGCGGGCATGGCGATCGCACATACCGGAACCAGCCTTCCGCACGGTCTGAGCTATCCGGTAACTTATGAACTTGGTGTGGCACACGGCAGAGCAGTCGGCTATTTCCTGCCGGGATTTCTGAAGTACTATGGAAATCAGGAGGAGGTACAGGAAGTGCTGCAGCTGCTCGGATTTGAGAATCAGGAAGCATTTGCCGGGTATCTGAACAGTCTGCTTGGTGAAAAGCAGATCCCGGAAGAACTCTGGGAGAGAGACCGCAGAGGTCTGCTGTCCAATCAGGCAAAGCTGAAAAATTACCCATTTGAAATGACAGAAGAGACCCTTTCAAAATACATCTGAGAAGTACAGTGTCATTCATCATGAAATACGGTTGTTCATCAGAAAATAAAGATGATACAGAGAAAATATATTAAGATGAATGCAGATAAGATGCTGAGAGAAAACAACAAATCAAGAGAAAACCATCAAAACAGAGGAGATCAGAGATGAAGGTTGAAGAAATGACAGGATATCGCCAGCCGTCTTCGAGGGAACGCACAGCGATTCAGAAAATAGTTCGCCAGGATCTGAACCGTCACAATACCGCACGGGGGATCTGGAGTGCAGCACTTTCTGTGATCTGCGGTGCATCTCTGTGGAATGCTTACGAGAAATTCAAAGCAGGAGACAGCAAAGAGA
Organism: Eubacteriales bacterium; assembly: GCA_030527715.1. Classification (GTDB taxonomy): domain Bacteria; phylum Bacillota; class Clostridia; order Lachnospirales; family Lachnospiraceae; genus Marvinbryantia. The sequence continues at coordinate 20,237 of JAUNAF010000026.1, read as the reverse complement.
TGGTGAATGCGGCAGTCGTTGCATTGATTTCCGGAGCGCTGCTGTTTATTTTTCGATACTATTCTATGTGGAGAAAAAACACCTGGCGTTCTGTCATGCAGTCCGATGTATCTGTGATGGACTGCAAGGCCTGTGAGGCAAGTATGGAGCCGGCAGTGGACCTGAAAAACATGGGTGGAATCAAGATCTGCAACAGGAAGGGACAGCAGTGCTCCGACTGGATGATGGTAGATGAAAAAAGCTGCAGGGAAAGCATGCAGGGAAACTCAGTAAAATATCTCTTGATTAGGTGTGGCAGCGATCAGAAAAATAACTATTACAAGGTTGTTTCAGAAAGTATGATTGAGGATGCATTAAAGTAAGGGGGAAACAAAGTGGCAGAATTTGATATTACGATCAGTCAGATAAGACAGGCGGCAAATTTGCAGGAACAGGCAGCGAGAAGGATCGCGTCTCAGAGCGAACGTATTGCGTCAGTGGCTCGTGGATTATCTATAGAAGGAGCTTCCAGATTTACTCTGAAAGCTACTTTGAGAACACTGGCTGAGGAAAATACGGAAAATGCAAATAAGATAATACTTGCCTCTCAGGCACTGACAAAATCTGCCGGGCTGTATCAGCAGGCAGAGTCTAAAATTACCGGCCGGCAGTGGAACAGCATGATCGATGCAGTCAATGCAGGAAAAGGCGCAGTGAAAAATACCGCAGGCAAAAGTAAATCAAAGGAAAATCCATTTAAATGGAAATGGAAAGATACTGCCAAGATCATCGGAGGTTTCGGACCAGCCGGAGGAATTATCGCCGCAGGTATGAATATCGCAACCGGCGAGAGCTGGACGACAACGATGAAAACGATCGTCAGCACAATCGGCGGTGGTGCCGGTGTAGTAGTGGAAATAAATAAGTGTAATGTAAACTGGTGGAAACATGTTATCGGGATCAATACAAATACAGTAGAAGGTTCCAATTTCTTCAGCAGACTGGCAAGTTCCTGGGGAAAAGAAGTCAGCAAGCTGGATATGACCGGAGCAAAAACAACCGCAGAAAAAATCAAAGTGGGTGCAAAATGGGCAGGTCATGTTCTGACAGTCGCTTCCAATGGCATAGAGAATTATAATGAATTCAAAGGCCAGAAGGGGAAAGTCGGTCGTGCGATCGGTGAGACGGTGATCGAATCTGCAGTAGATATCGGTTTAGGTATGGCAGCATCCGCGGCAGCAGGTGCATTGCTTGTCGGAGCACCGGCATTTGTGGTAGCAGGTGTTGGAGTGGCTGCAGTATGGGCAGCAAACGGAGTCTGCAAATGGGCGACCGGAGGAAGGGATATCGGAGAAGTTACAGCTGATCTAGTTATGGATTTTGGAGAAAAGGGTGTCAGCGCGGCAAAGAGTGCATATAGCAGTGCAAAGAAGTCTGTCGGAAAAGCATATCAGAAAACGAAGCAGGGTGTAAGGACGACATGGAACAAGATGACAAGCTGGACCAGGAGAAATCCACTATTTGCCTGAAAACAAACAGCATCAAATAAATCAAAATAAATTAAATGAAAAAAATCAGGAGAAACAGTTATGAATATCAAAGAATTATTACCGATCGGAACCGTTGTACTTTTAAATGATGCAGAGAAAAGACTGATGATCTTTGGAATCAAGCAGACTGACAATAATACGGACAAAGAATATGACTATATCGGAGTATTGTATCCGGAAGGAAATTTAGGAGAGGACGGACAGTTCCTGTTTAATCACAGCGATATTGCACAGGTATTTTATGAAGGATACCGTGATGAGGAGCGAGAGGAATTTATTGAGGCTCTGACAAACTTTTACGAGAATGAAGCCTGAACAGCTGCTGGCGAAATACCGTCCGGAGTTCGAAAAACAGACGGAAATATAAAAATTATCTACCAAATTCAATAAAAGTCACCTTGTTTGTCCGGTGTTTTTTGTGTATACTTGAGAACATAGACGGTATTACAGGAGGACTAAATTGATGAAAACGGCAAAAAATTATAAATTCTGGTTTTGCACAGGTTCTCAGGATCTTTACGGAGATGAGTGCCTGGCAAAGGTAGCAGAGCATTCCAAAAAAATTGTTGAGGCACTGAATGAGAGCGGAGTACTTCCGTATGAGATTCTCTGGAAGCCGACGCTGATTACAAACGAACTGATTCGCAAGACCTTCAACGAGGCAAATGCTGATGAAGAGTGCGCAGGTGTGATCACCTGGATGCACACCTTCTCCCCGGCAAAGTCCTGGATCCTCGGACTTCAGGAATATCGCAAGCCGCTGCTGCACCTGCATACACAGTTCAACCGCGAGATCCCGTACGATACGATCGATATGGATTTCATGAACGAGAACCAGTCTGCGCACGGTGACCGTGAGTACGGCCACATCGTATCCCGCATGGGTATCGAGCGCAAGGTGATCGTAGGTCACTGGGCAGATCAGAAGATTCAGGAGCGCATTGCCAGCTGGATGCTCACCGCGATCGGTATTATGGAGAGCAGCCATATCCGTGTGGCACGTGTCGCTGACAATATGAGAAACGTAGCTGTTACCGAAGGCGATAAGGTAGAGGCACAGATCAAGTTTGGATGGGAGATCGATGCTTATCCGGTAAACGAGATCGCTGAGTATGTGGCAGCTGTTCCGCAGAATGAGATCGATACTCTGGTAGAGGAGTATTACAGCAAGTATGATATTCTCCTGGAGGGCAGAGATCCGCAGGAGTTCCGCAAACATGTGGCAGTTCAGGCAGGCATCGAGATCGGTTTTGAGAAGTTCCTGGAGGAGAAAAACTACCAGGCTCTCGTTACCCACTTCGGAGACCTCGGCGCATTAAAGCAGCTTCCGGGACTTGCTATTCAGAGACTGATGGAGAAAGGCTATGGCTTCGGAGCTGAGGGTGACTGGAAGACCGCAGCAATGGTACGTCTGATGAAGATCATGACCGCAGGTGTGAAGAATCCGAAGGGTACTTCCTTCATGGAGGACTACACCTACAATCTGGTACCGGGCAAGGAAGGCATCCTGCAGGCACACATGCTTGAGGTTTGCCCGACGATCGCTGAGGGACCGATCGGCATCAAGGTCTGCCCGCTTTCCATGGGTGACAGAGAAGATCCGGCACGTCTGGTCTACACATCAAAGACCGGCCCGGCAGTTGCAACCTCTCTGGTAGATCTCGGCAACCGCTTCCGTCTGATCATCAATGATGTTGACTGCAAGAAGGTAGAGAAGCCGATGCCGAAGCTTCCGGTAGCTACCGCATTCTGGACACCGCAGCCGGATCTGGCAACCGGTGCTGAGGCGTGGATCCTGGCAGGAGGAGCACATCATACCGCATTCTCCTACGATCTGACCGCAGAGCAGATGGGTGACTGGGCAGCAGCTATGGGTATTGAGGCTGTATATATCGACAAGGATACCAAGATCCGTGACTTCAAGAGAGAGCTTCAGCTTGGCAGCCTGTACTATTCATTTGTTAAATAAAAAGACATAAGAGAGAAAAGAGTCGGGCATCCGTTCCGGAAAGGGGCGGGTGGCCGGCTTAAAAAAGTATAAAAGGAGTGCGCGATGGATATCAACAGAATCAAAGAGGACATTTTGAACGCAAAAACTGCCATCGGTATCGAGCTTGGTTCCACACGAATCAAGGCAGTGTTGATCGATTCCACAAAGGCTCCGGTAGCAGCCGGAAGTCATGAGTGGGAGAACCGTCTGGAGAACGGGATCTGGACCTATTCCCTGGAGGATGTATGGACAGGTCTTCAGGACAGTTATAAGAATCTGGCTGAGGATGTAAAAGAAAAGTACGGACTGGAGCTGACAAAGGTTGGCAGCATCGGTATTTCCGCTATGATGCACGGATATATGGCATTCAATGCAGCAGGTGAGCTGATGGTACCGTTCCGTACCTGGAGAAATACCAATTCTGCACAGGCAGCAGAAAAGCTTTCCGCAGAGTTCAATTACAACATTCCGATCCGCTGGAGCATCTCTCACCTCTATCAGTCCATTCTGAACGGTGAGGAGCATGTGAAGGATCTGACCTACTTTACCACTCTGGCAGGCTATGTACACTGGATGCTGTCCGGAGAAAAGGTACTCGGTGTCGGTGATGCATCCGGTATGTTCCCGATCGATCCGAAGACTGTAAACTATGATGAGACGATGCTGAACAGATTTGATGAGATGACAGCAGAGTACGGATATTCCTGGAAGATCAGAGAGCTTCTGCCGAAGGTGCTCTGTGCCGGTGAGGATGCAGGACGTCTGACCGCAGAGGGAGCAAAGCTTCTGGATGTCAGCGGAAAGCTTGAGGCAGGCATTTTGATGTGTCCTCCGGAAGGAGACGCAGGTACCGGCATGACAGCAACCAATGCAGTTGCAAAGCGTACCGGTAATGTATCCGCAGGTACCTCGATCTTCTCCATGGTCGTACTGGAGAAAGAGCTGTCCAAGCCGTATCCGGAGCTGGATCTTGTTACCACACCGGACGGTGCGCTTGTGGCAATGGTACACTGCAACAACTGTACTTCCGATCTGAATGCCTGGGTAAATCTCTTCAGAGAATTCCAGGAGACTATGGGCATGAAGGTAGATATGAATGAACTGTACGGAACACTCTACCGCAAAGCGCTCGAGGGTGACAAGGACTGCGGCGGTCTGATGGCATACAACTATCTCTCCGGTGAGCCGGTGACCGGTTTTGAAGAGGGACGTCCGCTGTTTATGAGAAAACCGGATGCAAACTTCAATCTGGCAAACTTCATGAGAACTCACCTCTATGCAAGTGTCGGCGCTCTGAAGATGGGTAATGATATCCTGACTCAGAAAGAGGGCGTAGTCATGGATCACATCATGGGACACGGCGGTCTGTTCAAGACCAAGGGTGTCGGCCAGAGCTTCATGGCAGCTGCACTGAACACACCGGTCGAGGTTATGGAGACTGCAGGAGAAGGAGGAGCATGGGGCATCGCACTGCTGGCTGCCTTTACCGCTGAGAAGGAAGAGGGCGAGACACTTCCGGCATACCTGGACAACAGAGTATTTGCAGGCCAGAAGGGTGAGCGCATGGATCCGGATCCGGCAGATGTAGCAGGTTTCAATGCTTTCATTGACGCATACATGAAGGGACTTCCGGCAGAGCGCGGAGCAGTAGAATCATTTTAAGGAACATATCAATGCTGAAAGTATTTTTAGTAGAAGATGAGATCGTCATGCGAAACGGAATCAAAAAAAGCATTCCGTGGGAGCAGGAGGGATTTCAGTTTGCAGGAGAGGCCAGCGACGGAGAGCTGGCCTATCCGCTTATAAAGAGAGAAATGCCGGATATCCTGATTACGGATATCCGGATGCCATTTATGGACGGTTTAGAGCTGAGCCGTCTGGTGAAGAAAGAGCTGCCGCAGATCAAAATTATTATTCTGAGCGGCCACAATGAGTTTGAATATGCAAAGACAGCGATCAGTATCGGCGTGACGGACTATCTGCTCAAGCCGATCAGCTCGGCAAAGCTTCTGGAGGCAGTCAAAAAGGTCGGCGCGATCATTGAGAAAGAGCGCGAACAGGAGAAGATGATGGAACGCTACCGGATGGAGATGGAGGAGAGTCTTCTTCTGGAAAAACAGCGTCTCTGGAGTGCGCTCGCATCCAACCGTCTTTCTACCGCAGAGCTGCTGGAAAGAGGGCAGAGCATCGGCATCGATTTCACGGCATCGGCTTATCAGGTGATGCTGTTCCGTGCGATCTGGACCGGTGAGGAGGCGCAGTTAAATAAGAAGACTGCCCAGATCTGTGAGCTGATCCAGAAGGAATCGGAAAACTGGGAGAGGATACTGAGTTTCGACCGCAGTCCGGAGGGCTGGGCCTTCCTGGCAAAGGGAGAGACCGCGGAGGAGATCGCAGAGATCATGCAGAGCTGCAGAGAGCGGTTGGAGAAGCTGCTGCAGAGCATGGATTCCGTCGAATATTTCGGCGGAGCCGGCAGGATCGTCTTCCGTCTCAGAGACATCCGTACCTCTTATCTCGGTGCTGCAAAGGCATTTTCCAACCGTTTCTTTGCAGAACAGAATCAGATCGTCTGTGTGGATGATCTGGAGAAACTGCATCCCGGCACTGCGGACGGGGGAATCGATATTACCCAGGTCCGCTCCAAGCATACCTCCAACGAGCTTCTGGAAAAATTTCTGAAGAACGGTACGATGGAGGAGGTGGACAGCTTCATGGAAGAATATTTCCACGGAGTCGGAGAACAGAACTGTCAGTCCATGCTGTTTCGTCAGTATACGATGATGAATATCTTCTTTACCGTTTCGGATTTCCTGAAGGGTATGCAGATGGGGATAGATCAGCTGCCTGAGGAATGCCGCGACATCAATCAGATGGTAGTAAATGCATCCTCCTTTGAGACCGTCTGCAGTGAGGCGGCGAAGCTGTTTAAGGAGACCCTCCAGATCCGTGACGGACATTCCATGCGCCGTTACAGTGTGCTGCTAGAGGAGGCGCGCAGCTTTATCCGACAGAACTATCAGAGAGAGGATATGTCTCTGAATACCGTGGCGGCACAGGTCAACATGAGTCCGAGCTATTTCAGTGCGGTCTTCAGCAGTGAGATGGGACAGACCTTTGTGGAATATCTGACCAGTGTCCGTCTGGAGAAGGCGAAGGAGCTGCTGATGTGCACGAGCATGCGAACCGCTGAAATCGGCTATGAGGTCGGCTACAAGGATGCACATTATTTCAGCTATATTTTCAAAAAGACCGTGGGCTGCAGTCCCAAGGAATATAAAAACAGAAGAAAAGAGTAATGCCAATGATTCGAAAGGGTTCCTCACTGAATCAAAATCTGAATACACTGTTTCTGGTCTGCTTTGTACCGCTGGCAGTGGTGATCGTATATCTGCTGTTTCTGGTCAACCATGTGTCTGACCGCTATGATGTGATCGTAAACAACATTACGACAGCGAATGTCTACAACCTGCATCTGAAAGAGGAGCTGGATTATACGATGTATGTCATTGTCGTAAATGCAGAGCGTGCCTATGAGCTGGTGGACACCGACCCGCACGAGCTGATCAATGCGGCAAGAAAGGATTTTCAGGGACTGGAGGAGCAGGCAGAGCAGGACTATGCAAAGACCCGATTGTCCAGGATCGTCAAGAGTCTGGATACTCTGGAGGATCGCGTGACAGAGATCGAGGAGGATGCACAGACCAGCGGTATGTACGACACAAACCTGGAGCGGCTCGATATGAATATCCGTATCGTGACCGATCTGATCCAGGATGAGATCCAGGAATATATCTACTATGAGGCAAAGAATCTGGAGATGCTCCGTCTGTCTGTCCGGACAGAGGCAAGGAGATCTCTTGAGATCGCGGTAAGTATCTCGCTGCTCGTACTGATCGGAACACTGCTGATCAGCCGAAATCTCAGAAACCGTCTGACCGCAGGTATCTCCCAGCTGCGTATGGTCACAAAAAAGGCGGGTCATGGTGACTTCACTGTGCGCGCAGAGCTGGAGGACAGTCAGGAAGAGCTGAAAGAACTGGGAGACGGCTTCAATCAGATGGTCGAGCGCATCGGCGAGCTCGTGGAGGATATCCGCATAGAGCAGCTCAACCTGCGCCAGATGGAGCAGAAGCTGCTGCAGGCACAGATCAATCCGCATTTCCTCTATAATACACTGGACACGATCATCTGGCTGGCAGAGACCGGGGAAAAAGATCAGGTGATCATGATGGTGACGGCGCTGTCAGACTTTTTCCGGACAACGCTGAGCAAGGGACGTGATTTTATCTCTGTGAAGGAGGAGGAATCCCATATCCGAAGCTACCTGCAGATCCAGCAGTTCAGATATCAGGATATTCTGGAGTACGAGATCGACATCCCGGAAGAGATGCATCAGTATCAGATCCTGAAGCTGACCCTTCAGCCGCTGGTGGAAAACGCACTCTACCACGGCATCAAAAACAAGCGCGGCATGGGACATATCCGGGTCAGCGGACATCTGGAGGACGGCCGTCTGGTCTTTCAGGTGACGGACAACGGCATGGGCATGACACCGGAAAAGCTGGCATCCGTGCAGCAGGCCATGAAGCGAAATGAAAATGATCAGACAACGGATCCAAGTGTGTTCGGTCTCTATAATGTAGAGCAGAGAATACGTCTGAACTACGGTCCGGGGTACGGGATCTGGCTCTCCAGCACCTACGGAGAGGGCACGGAAGCCTATGTGGAGATCCCGGCGAAAATATCAAACTGATTTCCAAAAAAAACAAACTTTTGCACAAAAACATAAGAAAAAAGAGTAAAAAAGTGAACACTTTACAAAAATCCATCCGTAGAAAATCCTGAGAGAATTTCTTATAATAAGGTCACAGTTAAGAACGGTGACGAAATGTCAATAAGAAAAGAACGGGAGGATTTAAAAATGAAGAAAAAAATCGTTGGCTTAGTATTATTTGGCGCAGCAGCAGCTATGATGACCGCAGGCGTTTCTGCAGAAGATCTGATCAAGGTCGGTTATGCACAGGTTGGTCATGAGAGTGACTGGCGTACAGCAAATACACAGAACTATCAGGATGTTTTCTCTGAGGAGAACGGCTATGAGCTTTCCCTCGTTGACTGCGATAATGATAATGCAGCTCAGATCGAAGCAGTTCGTAACTTCAAAGACCAGGATCTTGATTACATCGTAATCGCTCCGATCCAGTCCGCAGGTTGGGACACAGTTCTTCAGGAAGTACAGGACGCAGGCATCCCGGTTATCATCGCTGACCGTGAGATCGAGGCAGACGAGTCCTTATATGATGCATGGGTAGGAACCAACACCTACAATGAGGGTGTTACCGCTGGTAACTGGCTCGCTGAGCAGCTCGACGGAGCAGAGGCTAACATTCTTCAGATCGAAGGTTCTGTAGGCGCATCCGCAGCAATCGGACGTACCAACGGTTTCGCAGAGGTTATGGCTGATCATTCCGAGTGGAAGCTCCTTGATTCTCAGTCCGGTGATTTCACACAGGACGGCGGCCAGACAGTAATGGAGTCCTTCATCAAATCTTATGAGGGTCAGTTCAATGTAGTTATCTGCCAGAATGATAACGAAGCATACGGCGCAATGGATGCTATGGATGCAGCAGGTATCACCTACGGTGTAGGCGGCGATGTTATCCTGATCTCCTACGATGCAACTCATGACGGACTGCAGTACACCTTAGACGGCAAGTTCAACCTTGACGTAGAGTGCAACCCGATCCAGGCAGAAGTTGTTAAGGGCGTTATCGAGAAGATGGTAGCAGGCGAAGAGTTTGATAAGAACACTCTGGTAACAGATGAAGCGTTCAACGCACCGGGCATCACCTCTGAGTTCGCAACTGAGATGACTCAGGAGATCTTAGACGGAAGAGCATACTAAGATTATCAGTCAACCGAGATCTGTAAAATGAAAGTAATTTGAAAATACAGAAGGGAGTGGCTCCCAGATAATGGGAAGTTGCTCCCTTTGTGTTTTCGGGGAGGAGGAAAGCGTTGGAAGCAGGCGTAGTATTGAAAATGCAGGGAATCTGCATGACCTTCCCTGGAGTTAAGGCACTGGATAACGCAAGCCTGACGCTGAAGAAGGGCGAGATTCGTGCCCTGATGGGAGAAAATGGTGCCGGTAAGTCGACACTGATCAAATGTCTGACCGGTGTCAACAAGTTTGAAGCCGGTGAGATCTATCTGGACGGTTTTGACGGTCCAATCGTAAATAAAGATACAATGGATGCCCAGAGCAAGGGTATCGCAACGGTATATCAGGAGGTAAACCTCTGTCCGAACCTTTCTGTGGCAGAGAATCTTTACATCGGCAGAGAGCCGCTGACAAAACTGGGTACCGTCAATCGAAAGATGATGAACAAGAAGGCTGCAGATCTGATGAGAGAGCTGGAGCTGGATCTTGATGTTACAAAAAACCTCGAAGAATATTCACTGGCATTGCAGCAGATGATCGCAATTGCCCGTGCTGTAGATATGGACAGTAAGGTGCTCATTCTCGATGAGCCGACCTCCTCTCTGGATGACCGTGAGGTAGAAAAGCTGTTTCAGATGATGCGCAGACTGAAAAACAAGGGTGTCGGCATCATATTCGTAACCCACTTCCTGGAGCAGGTATATGCAGTCTGTGACGGCATCACCGTTTTAAGAAACGGACAGCTTGTCGGAGAATATGAGATCGCAGAGCTGCCGCGCGTAAAGCTGGTAGCAGCGATGATGGGTAAGGATTTCGACGATCTGGCTTCCATCAAAAAAGAAGGCGGCAGTGACAGAAGCAATGCACCGGTATACCTGGAGGCAAGCGGCATGAGCCATGCGGGAACCATCCGTCCGTTTGATCTGAATATCCGCAAGGGTGAGGTCGTCGGACTGACCGGACTGCTCGGTTCCGGACGAAGCGAGCTGGCGCGTGTTATCTACGGTGCCGACCGCAACCAGACCGGAAGTCTGAAGGTCAACGGCAAGGAAGTGAAGATCAAAAATCCGATCGATGCGATGAACCTTGGTATGGGTCTGCTCCCGGATGACCGTAAGGCAGAGGGCATCATTGCAGATCTTTCTGTGAGAGAGAATATCATCCTCGCTGTGCAGGCGAAGCTTGGTATCATGAAGCGTATCCCGATGGCAAAACAGATCGAGATCACGGACAAATTCATCGATCTTCTGCAGATCAAGACCGCAAGCCGCGAGACTCTGGTCAAGCAGCTTTCCGGTGGAAATCAGCAGAAGGTGATCCTGGCACGCTGGCTTGCGACAAATCCGGATTTCCTGATCCTGGATGAGCCGACCAGAGGTATCGATATCGGTACCAAGACAGAGATCCAGAAGCTGGTGCTCCAGCTGGCAGATGAGGGAAAGAGCCTGATCTTTATTTCCTCCGAGATCGAGGAGATGCTGCGTACCTGTAACCGTATGGCAGTGCTCAGAGACGGTGTGAAGGTCGGAGAGATCGATGAGAATGATATGACCCAGATGGGAGTTATGAAGGCCATTGCAGGAGGTGAGCATGATGAGTAAATTGAAAGGACTGACCAAAAAGCAGCTCTTCCTGCCGGTGTTCAGTATGCTGCTGGTCATGCTGCTGAATGTAATTTATGACATTGCCTGCGGGCATGCACCGCTGACCTTCTTTACGATCGCAGTAAAGAACGGCATCTTATACGGACGTCTGATCGATATCCTGAACCGTGGTACAGAGGCTGCGATCCTGGCCATCGGTATGACACTGGTAGTATCTTCCTCCGCAGGAACAGATATTTCCGTCGGCTCGGTCATGAGTCTGTACGGCGGCATGTGCTGTATGCTTCTTGCGGGATACGGAAATGTAAATGTTTCCAACTATGCGGTACCGCTGCTCGTCGGTATCGGTGCAGGCCTTCTGACCACCTGTGTCTGCGGCCTGTTCAACGGATTTCTGGTAGCTTATATGAATATTCAGCCTATGGTGGCGACGCTGATCCTGTGGTCGGCGGGACGTGCGATCGGTCTGCTGCTCTGCAACAGCCAGATCGTCTATGTACGAGTTCCGTCCTTCCAGAAGATCGGAGGCTATGTAGGACCGATCCCGACACCGATCATCGTCGCTGCAGCGTGCATTCTGGTGGCATCTCTGGTGCTGCGCATGACTGCACTCGGCACCTACATTCAGAGTGTAGGTATCAACAAAAAGGCTTCCCGTATCGCAGGATTTAATTCCGCAAAGATCATCCTGTTATGCTATGTGATCTGCGGACTCTGTGCAGGACTGGCAGGCATGGTTGCGACCTCCAGAATCTATTCTGCAGACACCAACAATATCGGCCTGAATCTTGAGATGGATGCGATCCTCGCAGTAGCACTCGGAGGAAACAGCCTCGGCGGAGGTAAGTTTAATCTTGCAGGTTCCCTGATCGGTGCTTACACGATCCAGGCGATCGATACGACCCTGCTTTCGCTCGGAGTATCCACCGCGCAGTCACCGGTATTCAAGGCAGTGATCGTTATCATGATCGTTGTCATCCAGTCAGCGCCGGCGAAGGAATTCTTCAAAGAACTCAGTAAAAAGCGCAACGCAGGAAAGGGGGCAGCATCCGTATGAAGAAATTAAAGATCAACAGCAATACTCTGCTGCTTCTGATTACGATCGTACTGTTTATAGTGATGTATGCAGCAGGATGCATCGTATATGCATCCAAGGGCTTTACCCATTTACAGACCTTTTTGAACATTCTGATCAACAATGCGGGACTGATCTGCGTGGCCAGCGGCACCACCTGTGTCATGCTGACCGGCGGCATCGATATCTCCGTTGGCTCCGTTGTGGCAATGGACTGCATGATCATGGCAGTCGGCATCGAGAGATGGGGATGGAGCAGCCCGGTACTGATGCTGTTCATCCTTGCCATCGGACTGGTATTCGGACTGGTGCAGGGCTTCTGCATCGCCTATCTGGATATTCAGCCGTTCATCGTAACCATGGCAGGTCTCTTCTTCGCAAGAGGAATGACCGCAGTGATCTGTAAGGATCAGGTCAGCATCGTGTCTGACAAGATCTTCACCGCACTGGCAGGTTACAAGATCGAGCTGCCGTTCGGCGGCTATGTCAACAAAAAAGGTACGATGCTGATGCCTTATCTGCGCATCACCGTGATCGTAGCACTGCTGGTAGTACTGGCAATCTTCCTGATGCTGAAGTACACGAGATTCGGCAGAAGCATCTATGCAGTCGGCGGCAATCAGCAGTCCGCAACACTGATGGGACTGGATGTCAAAAAGACCAGACTGAAGGTGCACATGCTGGCAAGCTTTCTGGCTTCCATCGGCGGTATCTGCTACTGTCTGAACACGATGGCAGGAACCACACAGCAGGCGACCGGACTGGAGATGGATGCGATCTCCTCAGCCGTTATCGGCGGAACTCTTCTGACCGGCGGTGTCGGAAACGTACTTGGTACCTTGATTGGCGTGATGATCAATGGTACAATATCGACACTGGTTAAATCGAACGGAAAACTGATCAGTTCCTGGTCAAACATTATCACGGCAATACTGCTTTGCTTCTTCATTGTTCTGCAGAGCATATTTGCAAGAATTAAAGAGGCATCAAAATAATCTATGAAAAGAAAAAGCATCAATCGCAATAGAATTATAAGAAAAACAGGGCTGTTATCGGCAGTCCTGTTTTTGTCGATACTGACAGGCTGTGCCGGGCAGTATCCTGCGGAATCAGAGACACCGGCAGCCGCACTTTTCGAGGAGACCGAACCGTCGGAGGGGCGGATCGTTGTGGGCTTCTGCGAGACAGGGTCGGAGTCTGACTGGCGCAGAGCACATGCGGCTTCGATCCGAAGTGCCCTGTCGGAGGAGGAAGGCTTTTACCTTCTCTACGAAGATGCCCAGCAGAAGCTGGAAAATCAGATCAAGGCAGTCCGCAGATTTATTCTCCAGGATGTGGACTATATCGTCTTCTCACCGCTGGTGAAGGACGGCTGGGACGTAGTGCTTGAGGAGGCAAAGGAGGCCGGAATTCCGGTGATCGTCAATGACCGTCAGGTCGATGTGTCAGAGGATCTCTACACCTGCTGGATCGGCTCCGATGCAGAGAAGGAAGGCAGGGACGCAGGACTGTGGCTCGCAGACTATCTCGAAAAAGAGGGCAGAGACAAAGAGCAGATCAACATCGTCACGATTCAGGGAACGCTCGGAGCATCCATTCAGATCGGACGAAAAGACGGATTTGCAGAAGTGCTCTCAGAGCACGACAACTGGACGATGCTGGACATGCAGACCGGAGATTTCACACAGACCAAGGGCTACGAGGTCATGGAGGACTTTCTGGAGAAGTACGACGATATTGACGTCGTGGTCAGTGAAAATGACAATATGACCTTCGGTGCGATCGATGCGATCCACGATGCGGGAAAGACCTGCGGACCGGACGGCGATATCATCATCCTGTCCTTTGATGCGGTGCATGCAGCGCTGGAGCAGATGCAGAAGGGCGATATCAACGCCGACTTTGAGTGCAATCCGATGCAGGGAGAAAAGGTGAAAGAGATCATCCTTGCTCTTGAGGCAGGCAGAGAGGTGGAAAAGAAGATGTACGTGGAGGAGACCTACTTCGACAACACCATGGATCTGGAGGAGATCCTGAAAACCAGAATGTATTAATAAAGGCGTAATTACAGGCATATTCGCGGGTGTAATGCTCTGGCAGATAGAATAATGCACAAAAAACATGTGAAAAAATTGTCAGAGATGAATAAAAGCGAAAAACGCCGGAAATTTGGAAATATCACTTGAATTCCCATAGGGTATCGGCTATACTGTGCACGTAATAAATTGAAAAAAACTTCACAAAGTAGATGATTTTTGACAGAGATAAGTTCAGAGAGGAGATTTCAAAATGAAAGTTCAGAACATTACAGATATCAATAAATTTTTCCAGGTGGTAGATGCATGCAAGGGTAAGGTTGAGCTGGTTACCGGTGAGGGCGACCGTCTGAATCTGAAGTCCAAGCTGAGCCAGTATGTTTCTATGGCAAACATCTTCTCCAACGGTGATATCCCGGAGCTTGAGGTTATCGCATACGAGAAGGAAGATATCGATAAGCTGGTTCACTTCATGATGGAGGGCTAATCAGCCATACAAAAGGAAGTAGTTTAAAAAACAACTGCAGCATGGTATACTGTAACGGTAACCGGCTGCAGTTTTTTTAGTTTTGAGGTAATCATTTTGAATTTTACACATTTACATGTGCATACGGAATACAGTCTTCTGGACGGTTCCAACAAGATAAAAGAATATGTTGCCCGCGTGAAGGAGCTGGGGATGGACAGTGCAGCCATCACCGACCACGGGGTAATGTTCGGTGTGATCGATTTTTACCGTGCCGCAAAGGCAGAGGGCATTCACCCGGTGCTCGGCTGTGAGGTTTACGTGGCACCGAATTCAAGATTTGACCGCGAGATTTCCGGCGGGGACGACCGCTACTATCATCTGGTCCTGCTGGCGGAGAATAATACCGGCTACCATAATCTGATGAAGATCGTCTCTATCGGTTATACGGAAGGTTATTATTATCGTCCGCGTGTGGACAAAGAGGTGCTTGAGAAATACCATGAGGGCATTATCGCGCTGAGTGCCTGCCTGGCCGGAGAGGTGCAGAAATACCTCGGCAGAGGCATGTACGAGGAAGGAAAGCAGGCTGCGCTGACGTATGAGCAGATCTTCGGAAAGGGAAACTTTTTCCTGGAGCTGCAGGATCATGGGATTCCGGAGCAGCGCATGGTCAATCAGAGTCTGCTGCGCTTGAGTCAGGAGATCTCGATCCCGCTCGTTGCTACGAATGATGTGCACTATACGACGGCGAATGATGCAGATTCTCATGACATTCTGCTCTGCCTGCAGACCGGAAAGAAACTGAATGATGAGAACCGTCTTCGCTATGAAGGCGGCCAGTATTACGTAAAGTCTCCTCAGGAGATGGAGGAGCTCTTCCCCTATGCAAAAGAAGCTCTGGAGAACACCTGGAAGATCGCACACCGCTGTCAGGTCGAGATCGAGTTCGGTGTCACAAAGCTGCCGCATTTTGAGGTCCCGGAAGGATATGATTCCTGGACGTACCTGAATCATCTGTGCGAGGAGGGCTTCCGGAAGAACTACGACGAGGAGCAGCAGAAAGAGCTGCGTGAGCGTCTGACCTATGAGCTCTCGATCATCCGCCAGATGGGATATGTGGACTATTTCCTGATCGTCTGGGACTTTATCCACTATGCGAGGGAGCACGGCATCAGTGTCGGTCCTGGAAGAGGATCGGCCGCAGGAAGTCTGGTCTCCTACACGCTTGGCATCACCCGTCTGGATCCGATGCGCTATCAGCTGCTGTTTGAGCGCTTCCTGAATCCGGAGCGAGTGACGATGCCGGATATTGACGTAGACTTCTGCTTCGAACGAAGACAGGAAGTCATCGATTATGTCGTGCGCAAATACGGCAAGGAAAATGTTGTGCAGATCGTTACCTTCGGTACCCTCGCAGCGCGAGGCGTCATCCGTGATGTCGGCCGTGTAATGGATATCCCGTATGCGACCGTGGACAATGTCGCAAAGATGATCCCGAAGGAGCTGAATATCACGATCGACAAGGCTCTGAAGGAAAATCATGAGCTGCGCGAGCTGTATGAGAAGGATGAGGAGATGAAGCGCCTCATCGATATGTCCAGACGTCTGGAAGGACTTCCGAGACACACTTCGATGCATGCCGCAGGTGTCGTGATCTGCCCGCAGGCGGCAAATGAATATGTTCCGCTGTCTCTTGGTTCAGACGGCTCTGTCACCACACAGTTTACGATGACGACCCTGGAGGAGCTCGGTCTGCTGAAGATGGACTTCCTTGGTCTGAGGACTCTGACCGTGATCCAGGATGCAGTGCGTTTCGCAGAGGAGAGCACGCAGAAACCGCTGGATATGGAAAAGATCGACTATAACGATGCGAAGGTGCTGGCTTCGATCGGAACCGGCCGCACGGACGGCGTGTTCCAGCTCGAAAGTGCGGGTATGAAGAACTTCATGAAGGAGCTGAAGCCGCAGAGCCTGGAAGATATCATCGCGGGTATCGCCCTGTATCGTCCGGGTCCGATGGATTTCATTCCGCAGTATATCCGCGGCAAGAATAATCCGGAGAGCATCACCTATGACTGTCCGCAGCTGGTGCCGATCCTGGAGGCGACCTACGGCTGTATCGTTTACCAGGAGCAGGTTATGCAGATCGTGCGTGATCTGGCGGGCTATACACTCGGACGAAGCGATCTGCTCCGCCGTGCAATGTCCAAGAAAAAGGCTTCCGTGATGGAGAAGGAGCGCAGAAACTTCGTCTACGGAAATGAGGAAGAAGGGGTGCCGGGCTGTATCAGAAACGGCATTTCCGAGCAGGTGGCGAACAAGATCTACGACGATATGATCGATTTCGCAAAATATGCGTTCAATAAATCCCATGCAGCTGCCTATGCGGTAGTTTCCTACCAGACAGCTTATCTGAAATATTATTATCCGGTGGAATTCATGGCAGCGCTGATGACCTCTGTCATCGATAATTCTGCCAAAGTTGCAGAGTACAACCTGGTCTGCCGTCAGATGGGCATCCAGATCCTGCCGCCGGACATCAATGAGGGAGAGGCCGGATTTACGGTAAACCAGCAGAATATCCGCTATGGTCTGTCTGCGATCAAGAGCGTCGGAAAACCGGTGATCAGCCTGATCGTGGAAGAGCGAAAGCGCGGAGGCAGATATACCTCACTGAAGAACTTCCTGGAGCGCACGAGCAGCCGTGAGGTCAACAAGCGCACGATTGAGAGTCTGATCAAGGCCGGAGCGCTCGACAGTCTCGGCGGCAACCGCAGACAGTTCATGCTGGCCTACGGTCCGATGATGGATGCGATTGCGATGGAAAAGAAGACCGCCTTTACCGGACAGATGAGTCTGTTTGATCTGCTGGATGAGGACGAGAAGCAGGAATATGAGCAGAAGCTGCCAAATGTTCCGGAATTTGAGAAGGAAGTGCTTCTGGCGAATGAAAAGGAAGTGCTCGGTCTCTATATCAGCGGACATCCGCTGGAGGAATATGAGAGGGTCTGGAAAAAGAAGATCTCAAATGTGAGCACAGACTTCGCACTCGATGAGGAGACCGGAGAGTCGCGCGTCGAGGATAATGCCAGAGCAACAGTCGGAGGCATCCTGACTGCAAAGACAGTGAAATATACCAGAAACAATCAGACCATGGCCTTTCTGACGATGGAGGATCTGGTCGGAACCGTGGAGGTCGTGGTATTTCCAAAGACCTATGAAAAATACCGCAGTCTCCTCAACGAGGAAGAGAAGCTCTTTATCAGCGGAAGAGTCAATGCGGAGGACGACAAAGCCAGTAAGCTGATCTCAGATACGATCTGGAAGATCGAGGATACCCCGGGAGAACTCTGGATCCAGTTTGCGGACAAGGAAAGCTATCTTGCCAGCGAGAAAGATCTGTACGATCTTTTGAGAGGACACAACGGACAGAATCGTGTGGCGATCTATGTACGTTCACCGAGAGCAGTCAAGCGCCTGTCTGAGAACTGGTGCGTGGCGGCGGATGCTGAACTTCTGGCAGCGCTGAGGGAACGATTTGGTGCTGAGAATGTAAAAATGGTTTGAAAAAAACAGAGGAATGTCATACACTACTAGAAAAGAAAAGTCCAAAGGAGGAAAATTCCATGGCAAAAGAGATCAATACCATCGGCGTACTCACCAGCGGTGGTGATGCATCCGGTATGAATGCGGCAATCAGAGCAGTAGTACGTAAATCAATTTATAACGGAAAAACGGTGAAGGGTATTTATCGTGGATACAGTGGTCTGCTGAATGAGGAGATCCGCGATTTGACGGCTAGGGACGTTTCAGATACGATTTCCCGCGGCGGTACTATTTTAGGTACTGCAAGATGCGCAGAGATGAGAACAGAAGAGGGACAGCGTCAGGCAGCAGAGGTCTGCAGAAAACATGGAATAGACGGTCTGGTCGTTATCGGCGGAGACGGCTCCTTTGCAGGTGCGCAGAAGCTTGCAGCTTTAGGCATCAATACGATCGGTGTTCCGGGAACGATCGACCTGGACATCGCCTGCACCGAGTATACGATCGGTTTTGATACTGCGATCAACACCGCAATGGAAGCGATCGACAAGGTAAGAGATACCTCCACCTCTCATGAGCGCTGCAGTATCATCGAGGTAATGGGACGTCATGCAGGCTATATCGCTCTGTACTGCGGTATCGCAAACGGCGCAGAGGATATCCTCGTAGTAGAAAAATATGATTACGATGAGCAGAAGCTGATCAACAACATTATCAGAAACAAAAAGCGCGGCAAAAAGCATCATATCATTGTCAATGCAGAGGGTATCGGACATTCCACTTCCATGGCAAGACGTATCCAGGCAGCGACCGGTATTGAGACCCGTGCAACGATCCTCGGTCACATGCAGCGCGGCGGAAGTCCGACCTGTAAAGACCGTGTATATGCATCTATGATGGGTGCCTATGCGGCAGATCTGCTCTGCGAGGGAAAGACCAACCGTGTGGTAGGCTACAGTCACGGTGACTTCACCGATTTTGATATCGATGATGCGCTGGCAATGCAGAAGGAACTGCCGGAGAACATGTGGCAGACCGCCCGTGCTCTTTCCGTGTAGACAGATCCGGGAAGTCAGTGGAATTTCAGTGGAATTGGAAAAGCACAGAAATTGGAAAATCATTGGAATTGGAAGATAAGTGGAAAAAGAGAGAAGATTTATGATTAACAGTTCATCAAATAAACAGATCAAAAACCTGTCTCAGCTTTTGAAAAATGCAAAGACCCGCCGTAAACAGCGGGTTTTTGTAGTGGAAGGCAGAAAAATGTATCAGGAGGTGCCGGAGGAGCAGCTTTTGATGACCTATGTTTCAGAGAGCTTTTACGCAGACCCGGAGCACCGGAAACTGCTGGAGGGCCGCCAGGTGGAGGTCGTAGCAGACCGGATATTTGCATCCGTCTCTGATACCGTGACCCCGCAGGGGATTCTCTGCGTGGTAAAGCAGAAGGAGTATCAGCTGGAAGAGATCCTGAAGGATCAGCAGACACCGCTGCTTCTGGTGCTGGAAAATCTGCAGGATCCGGGAAATCTCGGCACCATCTTCCGAACCGCGGAGGCAGCAGGCGTGCAGGGCATTCTGATGAGTGACGATACCGTGGATATCTATAATCCGAAGGTGATCCGCTCTACGATGGGCAGTGTCTATCGTGTACCGTTTATCTACACCGCAGATCTCTATGAGACGGTTCAGGAGCTGAAGCAGCGAGGCATCTGCACCTATGCAGCGCATCTGAAGGCGGAAAAAGAGTATACCGAACAGGATTACCGTGAAGCATCTGCATTTCTGATCGGAAATGAAGGAAACGGACTGAGCGATAAACTGACAAATGTAGCAGATGAATATATCCGTATTTCCATGGCAGGAAAAGTGGAGTCACTGAATGCAGCAGTTGCGGCAGCAGTGCTGATGTTTGAAGCAAAAAGACAGCGTTCGTAAGAAGAATAGGCGTGTGATTGACCTGGATTCAAGAAATGGGATCCAGGTCAATGTGATTTTTTTGCTGGGAGATTGGTCTGAAATGGAAAAATTGAATCCAGACCAAAGAATT
>JAUNAF010000102.1 GCA_030527715.1 Eubacteriales bacterium | reverse complement strand
AAAACATGTTTGATGAAAAGATGTTTATATTGAAAGAGAGGAATTTACACCATGGCAGGTAAATTATATGGTATCGGTATCGGACCGGGAGATCCGGAGCTTCTGACCTTAAAGGCAGTGCGCAGAATTCAGGAGGCAGGTGTGATCGCTGTTCCGGGCAAGGTGAAAGAAGACACCGTTGCTTATCAGATCACAGTTCAGGCAGTTCCTGAGATCGCAGACAAAGAGTGTCTCTGTGTCTACATGCCGATGACGAAGGATAAGGATGCACTGGAGAAGAGTCATGAGGACGGTGCACGTCTGGTGGCTGAGACTCTGGATCAGGGAAAGGATGTGGCTTTCCTGACACTTGGAGATCCGTGTGTCTATGCAACCTACATCTATATTCATCAGAGAATCCAGGAGATGGGCTATGAAGTGGAGATCATCAATGGTATTCCGTCCTTCTGCGCAGTAGCTGCAAGACTGAATACTGGACTGGTGGAGAAGGCGGAGGAGCTGCATGTGATCCCGGCTTCCTATCAGATCGAGGAGGCACTGAAACTTCCGGGAACCAAGGTGCTGATGAAGGCAGGACGCAAGATGGGCGATGTAAAACGCCTGCTGATGGAATGCGGACAGAACGTAGTGATGATCGAGCGATGCGGTATGCCGGGAGAGCGTATCTTCAATTCTGCGGAGGAGATTCCGGAGGATGCAGGCTACTATTCACTGATCATTGTGAAGGAATAAAAACTCTGGAGTAGAAGTGAGGAGGAATGACGATGGTTCATTTTGTTGGAGCGGGCTGTGGTGCACCGGATCTGATCACAGTCAGAGGAAAAAAGCTGCTTGAGGAGGCAGATATCATTATTTATGCAGGTTCTCTGGTAAATCCGGAGCTGCTTTCCTATGCGAGGGAGGACTGCGAGGTTTATAACAGTGCAAAGATGACACTTGAAGAAGTGCTCGACGTGATGTATGCGGCTGAGGAGGCCGGTAAAACGACCGTGCGTCTGCATACCGGAGATCCGTGTCTCTACGGTGCGATCCGTGAGCAGATGGATGCACTGGATCAGAAAAAAATTGCCTATGATTACTGCCCGGGTGTCAGTGCATTTTCCGGTGCTGCGGCAGCTCTGAATCTGGAATATACACTTCCGGATGTCTCTCAGAGTGTTGTGATCACCAGAATGGCAGGACGCACTCCGGTGCCGGAGAAGGAGGAGATCGCTTCCTTTGCGGCACACCAGGCAACGATGGTGATCTTCCTGAGTACAGGTATGCTGGAGGAACTGTCAGCACGTCTGATCGAGGGCGGATATACGGCTGATACACCGGCAGCGATCGTCTACAAGGCATCCTGGCCGGAGGAGAAGGCATTTGTCTGCACAGTCGGTACACTGGCACAGACAGCAAAGGAGAATCAGATCACAAAGACAGCTCTGATGATCATCGGTGATATAGTCAGCCACAGCCAGTACCGTCGTTCTGATCTGTATCATCCGGCATTTACAACAGAATTCAGGCAGGCAACAGAATGAAACTTGCAATGATCAGCTTTACGCAGAGGGGCAGCAGATTAAATGAGAGTCTTAGCAGGGCACTCTCCCTGCAGGGCTGTGACTGCACTGCCTTTGCGGTTGCAAAATATGCAGAAGACTGCGGATTGGAACCACTAACCGAACCGCTCGCAGACTGGACGCGCAGGATGTTTACAGAGATGGATGCCCTGCTGTTCATCGGAGCGACGGGGATCGCCGTGCGCAGTATCGCCCCGTGTGTGAATGACAAGCTGCAGGATCCTGCAGTCGTAGTGATGGACGAGAAGGGGATGTTTGCGATCTCCCTGCTGTCCGGCCATGTTGGCGGAGCGAATGAGCTGACGGCCATGCTGGCAAATCTGACCGGAGCGATTCCGGTGATCACGACGGCGACGGATGTGAATGGAAGATTTGCGGTGGATGTGTTTGCAAAAAAGAATGCTTTGAGCATCTGCGAGCGTGAGATCGCAAAGCTGATCTCCGCGAAGGTGCTTGATGAGGAGAAGATCGGTCTGTTCTGCGAGGCTGAGGTGATCGGAGAGATCCCGGAGGAGCTTTCTGTTTATGAAAGATGTGTTCCGGGAAGCACCGGAAATGCTGCTGAGGAGATCAGCACCGGCATTTGTGTCTCGGTATCTGAACGTCCGCAGCCGTACCGTAATACACTGCATCTGATTCCGAACAATGTCGTGCTCGGAATCGGCTGTAAAAGAGGAACACCGCTGGAGAAGATCGAGGCGCAGGCGGAACAGGCACTGTTTTCAGCCGGAGTATCGATGAAGGCAGTCTGTGCGATCGCAAGCATTGATCTGAAGGCAGAAGAAGAAGGGCTGCTCGCCTTTGCCAAAAAGACAGGACTTCCATTTCTGACCTTTTCCGCAGAAGAACTGCAGGCAGTAAACGGAGAATTTTCTGCCTCTGCCTTTGTACAGTCGATTACAGGTGTGGACAATGTCTGTGAGCGCAGTGCCATGCTGGCGGTCGGAGAGGGCGGACGCCTGATTCAGAAAAAGACGGCGCAGGACGGAGTGACGGTAGCTCTTGCGATGAAGCACTGGGAGATTTCATTCTGACCAGTTTTAATATACGAAGAAAGGACAGAAAATAACATGGGAAAAATATATGTAGTAGGTATCGGTCCCGGAGCATATGAGCAGATGACCATGCGTGCGGCAGACGCTCTGCGTGCCTGTGATGTGATTGTCGGCTATACCGTATATGTGGATCTTGTAAAGGATCATTTTGCAGATAAGGAATTTCTGACAACACCGATGAAAAAGGAAGTGGACCGCTGTGTGCTGGCATTTGAGGAAGCCAGAAAAGGCAAGACTGTGGCAATGATCTGCAGCGGTGATGCCGGTGTCTATGGAATGTCCGGACTGATGCTGGAGATCGGAAAGGATTATCCGGAGTCTGAGGTAGAGGTGATCCCGGGTGTGACTGCAGCCATCGGCGGTGCAGCAGTGCTCGGAGCGCCGCTGATCCATGATTTTGCGCTGATCAGCTTAAGCGACCTTCTGACACCGTGGGAGAAGATCGAGAAGAGACTGCTGCTGGCATCCGAGGCAGATTTTGTGATCTGTCTGTACAATCCGTCCAGCAAAAAGCGTCATGATTACCTGCAGAAGGCCTGTGATCTGATGATGCAGCACAAGAGCCCGGAGACTGTCTGCGGTACTGTGCTGAATATCGGAAGAGACGGCGAAGAGATGAAAGTCATGACTTTAAAAGAGCTTCGTGATACCAAGGTGGACATGTTTACCACCGTATTTATCGGAAATTCTGAGACAAAAGAGATCAATGGAAGGATGGTAACACCGAGAGGATACCGTAATGTCTAGAGTATTGATTTTTGCGGGAACGACAGAGGGACGAGAGCTCTCTGAGTTCCTGGTGCGGCAGCGAGAGCTGCATGATGTATGTGCCGCAACGGAATACGGCGGAAGCCTTCTGCCGGAAGGAACATTCCGCAGGGTGCATGCGGGCAGGCTGAATGCGGAGGAGATGAAGGAACTGATCCTTGCAGTCAATGCAGAGCTGGTGGTGGATGCGACTCATCCGTATGCGGTGGAGGTATCGAAAAATATCCGTGCTGCGGCAGGTGAGGCAGAGACAGAGTATCTGCGTCTGCTGCGTTCTTCTCAGCGGGAAGCGGCCGAATCACAGGATCTGATCTCTGTGGCATCGGTCGAGGAGGCCTGTGAATTTTTAAAGACAACGACCGGAAATATCCTTGCAACGACCGGAAGTAAGGAGCTGGCGAAATATACCGTGATCCCGGAATATCAGACCAGGGTCTTTGCCCGCGTGCTGTCCCTTCCGGAGGTCGTGGCAGGCTGTGCAGAGCTTGGCTTTACCGGAAAACAGCTGATCTGTATGCAGGGACCGTTCTCGGAAGAGCTGAATACGGCAATGCTGCGTCAGTATGATGCAAAGTGGCTGGTGACGAAGGAGGCCGGCAAGAGCGGAGGCTTTGAGGAGAAGCTGCGTGCTGCCCGCGCCGCCGGTGCGTCTGTGGTACTGATCGAGCGTCCGACCGAGGAAGAGGGACTGTCTCTCGCAGAGGTGGAGCAGCTGCTGATCGACAGGCTTTCTCTGCATCCGAAAAAAACGATCGCGATCGTCGGCATCGGCATGGGACCTGAGGAAGGCATGACGGTGGAGGCGCGTGAAGTCTGCAGAAAGGCAGACCTGCTGATCGGTGCAGAACGCATGCTGCAGGATGTGAAAGACTGGGGGATCCCGACGTTTACCTCCTATCGCCCGCAGGAAATTGCGGACTATGTCCATGCGCATCCGGAATATGCTTCCGTGGCGCTGCTGCAGTCCGGCGATGTCGGCTTTTACAGCGGTGCAAAGCGCCTGATCGAAGTATTTTCAGAGGAAGAAGTACGGTTATATCCTGGAATTTCCTCTGTCGTAGCCTTCTGTGCGAAGCTTCAGACACCCTGGGAGGATGTCTGCCTGGCAAGTCTGCACGGAAGAAGCCAGAATATTCTTGCAAAGATCAGACATCACCGGAAGGTGTTTACGCTGATCGGAAAAGGAGAGGGTGTGCGTGCGCTCTGTCAGAAGCTCTGTGAGTACGGCTTTGGCAGTGTGACACTTTCCGTGGGGGAAAATCTTGGCTATCCTGACGAACGGATCATAACAGGAAGCGCAGAGGAGCTGCAAGATGAGAAGTTCGCAGATCTCTGTGTGGTGCTGATTCAAAATGATGCAGCGGCACCTAAGACGGTGCACGGACTGCCGGATGAAGCGTTTCTGCGCGGGAAAGCGCCGATGACAAAGAGCGAAGTGCGTGCGATCTCCATCTCCAAGCTGCAGCTGAATGCAGATTCGGTCGTATATGATGTCGGCGCGGGTACAGGTTCTGTATCCATCGAGGCTGCACTGCAGGCAGAAGACGGTGTCGTCTATGCTATTGAGAAAAAGGAAGAGGCGGTGGAGCTTCTTAGGGAAAATAAACGCAGATTTGCCGTAGATCATCTGCAGATCATTGAGGGGCTGGCGCCGGAGGCAATGAGGGAGCTGCCGGCTCCGACCCATGTATTTGTCGGGGGATCCTCGGGAAATCTGAAGGAGATCCTGCAGCTGGTGCTGGAGAAGAATCCGGAGGCGCGCATTGTGATCAACTGCATCGCTCTGGAGACGGTCTCTGAGGCACTGGACTGCCTGAAGACCCTTCCGCTGAAAGATGCGGAGATCGTATCGGTGAGCACGGCTAGATCAAAGGAGGTCGGCCGCTACCATATGATGATGGGACAGAATCCGGTCTATGTGATCTCCTGCACAGGAGGCAGCGTATGAAATATCCGAGACTGATGCTCGCTGCGGCTTCAAGCGGCAGCGGCAAGACGACGATCACCTGCGGTCTGCTGCAGTGTCTGAAAAACCGTGGAATAAAGACCGCGGCCTTCAAGTGCGGACCGGATTATATCGATCCGATGTTCCATGAGACCGTGCTGCAGACGCCGTCAGCGAATCTGGACACCTTTTTTACGGATGAGAAGATGACGAGATATCTGTTTTCAGAGCATGCAAAGAAGGCAGAACTCTCTGTGATCGAGGGTGTCATGGGATATTATGACGGACTTGCCGGGATCAGTACAGAGGCAAGCGCCTACGATCTGGCAAAAAAGACAGAGACTCCGGTGGTGCTGATCATCAATGGACAGGGAATGAGCCTTTCCATTGCGGCAATGATCCAGGGCTTTCTGAATTTCCGTACGCCCAGTCAGGTCTGCGGTGTGATCTTAAACCGGATCTCTCCGATGATGTATCCGCTGATGAAGGAACAGATCGAGAGAGAATGCCATGTTCAGGTGCTTGGCTACGTGCCGAAGCTGGAGGAGGGAACCCTGCAGAGCCGTCATCTGGGGCTGGTGCTGCCCTCCGAGATACCGGAGCTTTCGATGCAGCTTGAGAAGCTGGCGGAAATTCTGGAGAGATCGATCGATATTGACGGACTGATCCGACTTGCCGAGTCTGCTCCTGAGATGGATGCAGAGATGCCGGAAGGACTTCAGAAGCTCCTGCAGAGTGAGAGAACAGCAGCCATCCGTGCGGCAAAACCGAAAATTGCGGTCGCCAGGGATGAGGCATTCTGTTTTATCTACAAGGACAATCTGAAGCTGCTAAAGGAGCTTGGAGCTGAGATCACGGAGTTTTCTCCGATCCATGACCGGGAGCTTCCGAAGGACTGTGACGGTCTGCTGCTTTACGGCGGGTATCCGGAGCTCTATGCGAAGGAACTGTCCGAAAACAGCTCGATGCTGGAGTCTGTCCGGGAGCGTGTATCGGCGGGACTTCCGCTGCTTGCAGAGTGCGGAGGCTTTATGTATCTGCATGATTCGATGGAGGATCTCGAGAAAAAGGAATATCCGATGGCAGGCGTCATTCACGGAAGCGTCTACTATACCGGAAAACTGAAACGGTTTGGCTATATTACCCTGTCCGCAGAGGGGCAGAAAACTCTGCGGGGACATGAGTTTCACTATTTTGACAGTACTGCCTGCGGGGAGGATTATCTTGCGAAAAAGCCGCTGCGGGAACGTTCCTGGCGCTGTATCCACAGAACAGAGACGATGACGGCAGGCTTTCCGCATCTGTACTACTATGCAGAACCAGAGATGCTGCTGGAGTATCTTGAACTGTGCTGCAGACAGAAACTGTCCGGAAAAAGTGAGGAGAGAGAAGGTTGAAAATAAGAAGTAGAGGGTATCCATTCCCTTAATCGCATCACAAACAA
>JAUNAF010000025.1 GCA_030527715.1 Eubacteriales bacterium | reverse complement strand
TGGTTGCCCACAACAGATTTTGAGTCTGCCTCGTCTGCCATTCCGACACGCCGGCCTGCGGTTCGATAGAACCTGTATTATCTTACCACAGACCCCTTCTGTTTGCAAGTCTTTTCTTGATTTACCGGGTGTCCGTCCCCGTCAGCTGTCGAAAAATCCCTCTATTCTGTTGTTTGCATCGATGAGATGATTATACATCAGTTTTCGGTATTTTGTCAAAAGCTCTGTGTTGACGGAACCGTCATTCACTTTTCTCTCACCCTGTTCATCCATGATCACGGTGGAGGTGATCACCGGGATCTCCTCTCTCACCTGTGCCAGGAATTTCTGGTATCCTGTGAGCGGAATTCCCGCCTTTTCCATCAGAAGTCCGGAGAGGTAATTCAGACTGATCGCGTCTA
Organism: Eubacteriales bacterium; assembly: GCA_030527715.1. Taxonomy (GTDB): domain Bacteria; phylum Bacillota; class Clostridia; order Lachnospirales; family Lachnospiraceae; genus Marvinbryantia. Next base: position 27,883 of record JAUNAF010000025.1, on the reverse strand, counting down.
CCTCTTCCTCCTCAATATCATAATTTGCCCACATCACAAACGGAACGACAAAACCGTCGCAGTATGCCTCATCGGAATTGGTATCCTTCACTCCTGCTGCCTGCATTCCGATCTTGGTGGCAAAGTCAGCCGGCTGGTGATCGCCGAACATCAGAATGATCGTATCTTCCTCTTCTTTTTCAAAGTACTCGATCAGCTCTTTGAAGGCCTCATCCGAGGTATGTACCAGAGAAAGATATTCCTCGGTTGCAAGGATATCTCTGGTCTTATTCGGATATCCGGTCAGTCTCACGGTATAGTCGAAGTCATGCACATATCTTCGATAAGAACTGTGATTCTGCATCGTCACTTCAAAAATGAAGGAAGGTCCCTGCTTCGCCTCATACTGCTCGATGATTTTCCGGAATGCCTCCTGATCGGTGATATAGTCTCTGATCGTATCCGCACCCTCAAAGCCTTCCTCGAAGGTCATGGTCTGGAAGGACATCCACGGATATACCTTGTTGCGGAGCCATCCCTTTGCGTGATACGGATGGATCGCATGAGTCTCATATCCAAGCTTTGCAAAGTAAGACGGCAGTCCCGGCATCTCCCCCTTGATGAACTGCTGATACGGAATGCTTCCGGCCGGAAGAAAGGCCATCGTGTCTCCGGTCAGGAATTCATATTCAGAATCCGCGGTATTACCGCCCTTGATGGAAACATAGGCATTTCCCTTTACTGTATTCTCTTTCAGTGCGTGGATAAACGGCATCGTATCTACGTCCGACTTGATATCGCCATAGAATGAGAAATCAGAAAGTGCCTCATTCATGATGACGATCACATTCGGTGTCTTATTATCGGAGACCAGCTTCTTCGTCTGCTCAAGCTGAGTTTCCTCATTTGCCGTCTCTTTGGCAATGGCAACCGCCTCCTCAGCACTGTAACCATCCGGTTTATCGACACGAGTGAAAGAAAGCACGTACAGAAAGCCTGCCGCGGTACCGTTCTTCGCATAAGTTCTTCTCGGTCGGAAGGTTCCCAGACGAATATCAAAGAAGCTCAGAAACTCCTTGTTTTGAAAACCGCCCGCAAATAACAGCAGACAGCAGAGCGCTGCCGCGGCCACCGGGATCCTCAGCTTCCAGCTGCGAAGACGTACATCCGCTTTCCAGCTCAGAACTATCAGCACCAGAAAACCAAGAAGGATCAGGATCACTCGTTTTCCGAGATGATAGTCATAGTTTCCGGCAACCTCCGCTGCTGTTCCGAGCGACATCAGATCCCACGGAAGGATCGGCGTGGAACGGAACTTCAGCACATAATAGTTTGCAAGGCCGGCACCCATGCAGAAGATGCTTACCAGCGTGTAGCCCCAGCTGACATTTCCCAGAATCGCTGCTGCCGTAAAATACAGCAGATAATAAATGATCAGGTTGCAGATCAGAATTCTGGTCGATGATACTCCAAGCGGAGTGGATGTATAACTCTCCACTCCACAGTAGGCAAGCGCCGGGATAGCCAGCACGATCAGGAGATTCAGCCACCAGGACTTTGCTCTCCAGGTCAGTATTTTCTTAATCATAGAACTCCTCCACACGATGACCGGTATCACTCAGATGATTGTATACCAGCATATTATAAGACGAAAGAAGGTCTGACACCTCTTTGGAACGCTCCTCATATCTGATTCTGGTTCCGTCGGCAGTCATCACCATATTTGCAGTCACCGCCGGTATCTCGGTGCGCAGCTGCTTCAGATACTGCTGATATCCTGTCAGAGGAATTCCTGACTTTTCAAACAGCAGCGTGGAAAGATAATTGACGCTGATCGCATCCACATGCTCCTCTTCGATATCGAAATTTGCCCACATGACAAACGGCACGATGTAGTTGTTGAAGAAGACTTCTTCCTGTGTATCTCTATCCAGTCCAAGCAGTCTGAGGATCGGATTGGTCACATAATCAGAAGGCTGATGATCACCGAACATCAGGATGATCGTATCCTCATCCTCCTTCTCAAAATAGCGGACAAGCTCCTCGAAGGCCTTATCACTCTCTCTGATCAGTGTCAGATATTTCTCCACAGATCTCACCTGTGTGGATTTGTCAGGAAGCTGTGTAATATGAATGCTCTCCTCAAAGCCGCCCACATCTTTGCTGTAGCCTCCATGGTTCTGCATGGTGACTTCAAACGTGAACAGCGGTCCGGTTTTCGCCTCATACTGCTCAATGATTTTCTCAAATGCGGAGTGATCACTGATATAATTGCGGATCAGCACCGGATCTTCAAACTCTGTCTTAAAGCTCAGGTCCTCGAAACCAAGGTAGGGATATACCTGATTTCTGCACCAGCCTGACGCGTTGTACGGATGGATCGCATGGGTCTCATAGCCAAGATCCTTCAGATAAGTCGTAACTCCCGGCATTGCCCCTTTGACATACTGCTGATACGGCACACTGCCTGCCGGAAGAAACGCCATGGTATCTCCTGTCAGAAATTCATATTCTGAATTTGCCGTATTGCCGCCCTTTACGGAGACATAGCAGTTACCCTTCACCGTATTCTCCTTCAGAGAATGAATGAACGGCAGATAATCCTGATCCGTTTCAAACTCGCCGAATACCGACAGATCCGAAAATGCCTCATTCATAATGACGATCACATTCGGCTGCTTTTTCATCTTCGCAGTCGTATCCGCTGCAGCAGTCTCTGTCTCTCTGTATTCTTCCGCGATCTCCTCTGCTGCAGCAGCTGAATAACGCTTCGGCTTCTCAACATACAGGAACTTCATGTTTCTCAGAAAACCTGCCGCTAGTCCGTTGTTTCTATATAATACATTCGGTGTGAACAGTGTGGTATCCAGTCCGAAGATCTCTACCGCACGGTCTGTCTCAATGCCCTTTACGTAACCGAACACACAGAGACAGGAAAGAATCAGTCCCCCGAGGCGGATGCCGGTCTTCTTGACGGAACCCTTCAGCGGAAGATTCACATCGGTCCTGCTGCCAAGATACATGAGCACCAGAAATCCAAGTACTACCAGTACTGCTCTTAAGGACGGAAGATAATTGTAATTTTCCGCCACCGATGCTGCCGTTCTCAGAGAATAAAAATCCCACGGAACGATCGGTGAGGAGCGAAAGCTCACTACATAGTAATTGGAAAGTCCGAACAGCATCGGAACCAGTGTTGCCAGCACATAGCCGCGTGCACTGCTGCCCAGCAGAAAGGTGCATAGCAGATACAGCAGATAGTAAAACCCTAAGTTCAGCAGAAAGATCGGCACGGATAGATCTGTCGGAACATGGGTATAACATTCCATCAGACAGAGTGCAAGGACCGGAATCCCTGCCATCAGCAGAAAGTTACCGATCCTGTTCTTGCACTTCCATCTGAGGAATCGAAAGTTTTTTACTTTACTCATCCCTATTTTTCTCCTGCATACACATGTTCATGTGTAAATAAATGATCCTGGCAGTATTCATAGTTTCCTGCACATTTTGAACAGAAACGGAACTCCAGATTGTCGCCGTCCAGCTCTGTGCGTCCGCAGACTGCACACTTATGTCTGGTGATCTGACCATTCGCACCGCTGCGGCGCTCTCCGCCGGTCGGTCTGCTCATCTTTTTAAAGTCGTTTCTTCTCTTCTGCTCTTTCGGAGAATAGCGCTGCATATTTCTGGTTGAGAAGAAAAACAGAATAAAGTTCAGCAGAGATGCCACAATGACAACCTTCGTCACAAGGCTTCCGCTCACAAACTCTACCGCAAGCATAACTCCGTAGATCACACCGAGCCATTTGATCTTTACAGGAATAAAGAAATACAGCAGCACTTCCGCATTCGGAAAACTTGCTGCAAACGCCAGGAAGATCGACATATTGATGTAATAGGTCGAAAACGGCGTTGAGAAGATTCCGCTGATCAGGTTATAGGTCCAGAAATGCGCCGGCTGTCCCAGTGCAAAATGCAGAACGAAGGCTCCGATCACCGTAAAGATCATACCCGAAAAGATATATACATTATATCGGAAGGCTCCCCAGTTATTCTCCAGGGCTTTTCCCACCGAATAATAGAAGAACAGCATGATCACTGTGAAGATGTCCGGCGATGCACTCGGCGGAACCAGCAGCCAGGAAACCAGACGCCATACCTGTCCTTTCAGGATATAGGCCGGTTCGAGCGAGAGCTGCATCAGAATGCCGGGAGCAAACAGGGTAAACAGGTAGCCCACCACGTACATTGCAATAATGTAGGACGAGAGATTTCGGATCGCATACCTGCCGTACTTTCGCTCCAGCTTACTCATAAATTTCATATGTTTGTTCACCTCTTACCTTATTTTATAAAGATAAACCTCATTTTAGTAGGTCACTTCTCTTTTGTCAATCACGGTAAACCACTTTACATTTTTTTCAGAATTGAGTATGATGGTACAAAATCTTTAGATACATTCATATCAAACGCATCAGGAGGCATACTTATGTCCGGTTCTACATTTGGAAGATATTTTACAATTACTACCTGGGGAGAATCCCACGGCAAAGCCCTCGGCGTCGTTGTGGACGGCTGTCCCGCAGGGATCCCTCTGTGTGAGGAAGATATTCAGAAGTTTCTGGACCGCAGAAAGCCCGGCCAGAGCCGTTTTTCCACTCCGCGCAAGGAGGAGGACCTTGTGGAGATCCTCTCCGGAGTTTTTGAGGGACGCACTACCGGCGCCCCGATTTCCATGATGGTCCACAACAAAACTCAGCGTTCCGCAGACTACAGTGAGATCGCATCTTACTATCGTCCGGGACACGCAGACTATACCTTCGATCTGAAATACGGTTTCCGTGATTATCGCGGCGGCGGACGTTCCTCTGCCAGGGAAACTATTGGCCGAGTTGCCGCAGGTGCAATCGCGGTCAAGCTGCTCTCTGAACTCGGTATCTCCTTCCTCACCTACGTCCGTTCCATCGGACCTGTTGAAATCGATGATGCCGCCTTTGATCCGGCTGTGATCTCAGAAAATCCGCTCAATATGCCAGATGCAGCTGCAGCAGAGCGCGCAGCCGCTTACCTTGATGAATGTCGGGAAGCTTCTGACTCCAGCGGCGGGATGGTGGAATGCCGTGTACAGCATATGATCGCAGGGCTCGGTGATCCGGTATTTGAAAAACTTTCCGCAAACCTTGCAAAGGCGATCTTCTCGATCGGCGCTGTGAAATCGTTTGAGATCGGTGACGGCATCACCGTTTCCACCCTCAAAGGCAGTCAGAATAATGATCCTTTTTATTCCGATGATGTCGGTCATATTCAGAAGAAAACCAATCACTCCGGAGGTACCCTCGGAGGCATCAGCGACGGCAGCGATCTTCTGCTCCGTGTAGGCTTCAAGCCGACTCCTTCGATCTTCGCACCGCAGCAGACGGTAAACCAGTCCGGGGAAAATATCGAAGTTCAGATCAAGGGCCGCCATGATCCGGTGATCGTTCCCCGCGCAGCAGTAGTCGTCGAGGCCATGGCTGCACTGACCATCACCGATGCACTGTTTGCAAACATGCATGCGCAGATGTCCTCTCTGAAAAAATTCTATACTGCAAAGTAGACCAATGCCGGCATCGCGATTTTTCCAAAATCGATGCCGGCATGCTTCTTATCCATGTTTCTTTTCCATTTTACGGAAAAGTGACGCATTTTCAAAACATACTTCCGTAATGGTTCTCTTCGTCTCCACTACAGCATTTCTGCTTCTCACTTCAGCCGGTACTCTCCCTTTCCTGCCTTTTCAATCTTTCCCTGCTCACAGAGTTTTTTCAGCACTCGCTGAAGCTGGCGGCGGCTGCAGTGCAGCTGATCGGCGGCTGTCTGTACTCCCTTCAGCTGACTGTCCCTGCAGCTGTTTTTCAGATACTGCAGCAGTTTTTCCTCCAGAGATACCGCTGCAGCTTCCGTGCGCAGGATCTGTTCAAACTTATTTACCACTGACCTCAGGCAAAAATGCAGAAATGCATTATCCTGCTGTAACTGTTCCTTGCAGTTGACTGTGGAAAGTTCCATACAGAGAAGATCGCTGCGTGCTTCCACCAGAAAATCACCCTCTCGATTCTGAATAAACTCAATATCGCCAAGCAGTGTCAGTCCTTCCTCAGTGCAGACATGATAGCGGCTGCCATCGACACGGATACTGTCGATCGAGATACTTCCGTCAAGCAGAAACACCAGTCTTCTGGAAAACTGTCTGCGAAAATTCAATATTTCTCCCTTCTCATAGCTGCAGAGCATAAAAGGCAGTCCTTCTGAGGAAAAAATCTCATCAAAATGATACTGCCTCATTTTAGCTGACAGCAAAGCCTGATCCTGAATCTGTTTCACCCGGTGCCTCCCCATATATTTTTCTCATTGTGACATATGGCACAACAGCTGTCAATAAAATCTGCTATATTTTCCTTTATCGCAAAAAAGGAGTTTTTTATATGAATCAGGATATTTTTACCTCAATGCCGGTGCGCAAAGCCTACATGAAGCTTGCCATACCGGTCGTAATGAGCATGGTCATCACCCTCGTCTACAATATGGTCGATACCTTCTTCATTGCACGCACAAACAATGCCACCCTTGTAGCAGGTGTGGTACTCTGTTCCCCGATCTTCACACTGATGATCGCCATCGGTGATATCCTCGGTCTCGGCGGCAGCAGTGTCATCAGCCGTCAGTTCGGCATGCAGAAATTTGAGCGCGGTCAGAAGCTCTCCGCTTTCTGTTTCTGCGGAGCGATCGTCGAGGGACTGATCGTCGCCGCACTGCTCTTCGCACTGCGCACACCGGTCCTGCATCTGCTCGGTGCGGACAATGATACCCTGCCGTATGCCATGCAGTATTATTCCTACCTGCTGCTCGGCGCACCGTTTATCATTCTGAGTTTCTCACCTGCCAATATCCTCCGAACGGAAGGACTGGCAAAAGAATCCATGTTCGGAACGGTCCTTGGTGCAGTCATCAACATGATCCTCGATCCGATCTTCATCTTCGGACTCGGGCTCGGAGCTGCCGGTGCTGCGATCGCAACGGTGATCGGCTATCTCTGCTCTGATCTGTTCTTCCTCTGGGTTCTGCTGACAAAGAGCCAGCGTCTCTCAGCAAGACCGAAAGATGTCAACGTGACTCGCAGAGAGATTCTGGATATCCTTGCGATCGGTATCCCGGCTTCTATCACCAACCTGATGCAGAGTATCTGCGTGACGCTCACCAACCGCACACTTCTGCCGTATGGCACAAACAGTATTGCTGCAATGGGTATTGTCATGAAAGTCAGTATGATCGCCACACTGATTCTGATCGGATTCGCCTACGGCGCACAGCCGCTGATCGGATTCAACTATGGTGCGAACAACCGAAAACGTCTGAAGGAAGTACTATCCTTCGGCTACCGCTTTGAGATCTTTACGGCTCCGCTCTTTACAGCTCTGCTCTCACTTGCGGCAGGACCGATCCTTGGCGTATTCATGGATGATCCGGAGATCGTTCGTCTCGGTGTTCCAATGCTGCGACTGCAGCAGGCAGGAATGATCTTTATGTCAATCGTTCTTGTCACGACCTGTACCTTCCAGGCAGCCGGAAAAGCGCTCGGCGCCTTTCTGCTCTCCGTCAACCGCCAGGGTATTCTCTTCATGGTGGTACTGCTGACGGCTTCCAGATTTTTTGGCTACTACGGCATCCTCGCTTCTCAAGCGGTATCAGATCTGCTGACAGCCATTCTCGCAGTCGTACTGTATCGTGTGTATATGGGAGACAATAAAAACATTTCATAAACCACAGAATACACGCTCCGCAAACATTCTATTGTCATGAACTATGAAAGACCCGCACCGGGACTTTCCCTGAAAGGAAAGCATCCGGTACGGGTCTTAGTATTATCATCAGAACTGATATACCTGACATGCATTTTTATAAAAGATCATATCCAGTTCTTCCTCTGTGAAGATTCCGGAGTCTTCGAAGACCGAGATCATGTTCTGATAGGTCTCTGACTTTAAAAGTCCCGGAATGTCTGTGCCCCAGATCAGCTTCTCACATCCATACGTTTCCTTCACCCATTTCAGCAGCTGAAGCATGGTCGGATACGGTCTTCCTTCCCACAAGAAGAGATCTGGCATTGCTGCGATATCTACCCAGCAGTTGTCATATTTCGCACAGTCGATCATTTTTTTCCATTCCTGTCTCTGCTGCTCTGTTTCGATCGGCATCGGAAATCCGAGATGACAGAGTACAAATTTCAGCTTCGGGTGAGCTGCCACTGCCTCCTGCAGTCCTTCCGGATCATAGGATGGAAGATCGATCCTTGCCGGATCAATGACCACGGTAAGTCCCAGTCTTTCCGCCTCACCAAAAATTGCCGTCATGTCACTGTCATTAAATCTTGCATTTGGATAGGCATTCTTATCTGTATGAGCTTCCATCTCAAATTTTACGGATCGCAGGCCCTTTTTCTTGCATTCCTGCATACGGGCTTTCCAATCACCCTTCGGTTCAATGATCATGGAACCTGCCAGACGATCCGGATAGCGCTTCACCGCTTCAGCGATCACATCGTTCTGCTCATTTGCAAGGGACTGCTGAATCACTGCCTTCTCGATTCCATGAAAATTCATGAGTGCGATCAGCTCCTCAACCGTGAAATAGATCATCTGCTTCGGCAGCAGTTTTTCTGTGCCGGTAATATGAACGTGTGCATCAATTCTCCTACGCATCTTTTATTCTCCTCAATGAGTTCTGCATCATTCACTCCTTTGCAGATCCTCGTACATTTTTATGGTTTTCTGAATCGTATCTTCGAGCAAATAATTCTTTTCCATTTTTCCAAAGCTGCACCCCCTCATCTGTTTAAGGCATCACTGCTCCGTCAGGTATTCCTCCAGCTTTTTCATCACGATTCGCACAACATCTATGTTTCTCCATGGATCCCCGCACTCCAGTGAGTGATTCATATCCTCGATCATTTCCAGTGCGACATCACTTTTCTGACAGCAGAGGATGATGTCATCCAGATCGATCCAGGGATCGCTCGTTCCGGAAAATGCCATTCCGGTCCGCGGGTGATATTTGAATGTCATCTCCAACGGTGTCAGATAGACGTTCCTGATCTTCTGTTTATTGAATCTGTCAGAATGTGCTTCCATATATGCGGCTGCCACTGCCGTTCCCAGACTTTTGGAAATAAACAGAATCTCATCGTATACAGACCAGTTTACCTCCGCCAGCTCTTCTTCCACCTGCTGCTGATAGATCTGAAAACAGCTGTCCAGATCTTTTTTCATATCCAGCGTCTTCTGAAAATTTATATTGATACATTCCGAATACCCGTTGTCATCGGCGATCTTTCTCGCATAGTACAGCAGCGGTTTATCACAGTGATAACCGATACCTCCGAGTAAAACTACGATCCTTCTCATTTCTCTCTCCCACAAAACTTCTTATCTGCTACATTTCCTCCATGGATGCGATCACGCGGTCGATCGCTGCCTTCAGAAGTCCGATATGATAGCCGTCGATCGTTTTGTGATTTGCCTCGATCGACATATGAAGCATCAGACGATCTCCCTCTTTATAATACCTGCCCCATCCAATCCTCGGGATCGTGTCATCTGTATTGCTGGAATGAGGGTTGGTCAAAGCTGTGAAATCAAACCACGGTGTGCAGGTCAGATATACGGTCTCATCCGTATCCTCAAAATCACCGAAGGTTCTGTCCCCCTGTCTGTCCATCTCTTTAAAGACCTCACTGCTGAACTCTACCGGGTTCTCCTTCCACGGCAGAAACATATACTGGAACACTTCTGCTCCGCTTTTTAAGATGGTAAAGTTCGGATCCACATGATCCAGCTGGTATAATCTGCCGTCTCTGATTCGGATATTGAACTGCGGAACCTGATTGACTGCCTTTGTGACCGCCCAGATCATGGTGTGATAAAAAGAGATCTGATTTCTTTTGGAATATTCTTTCACCGGGGTAACATCCACCGGTACGGTAATTGCATAGAACGGATCTGTAAAATCCGCAAAATTCTTATAGACATCCCTTCTGTTCCAGGTCTCGATATTAATTTCTTTCATAAGTTTCTCCTCTTTTACATCTATCAGAAACAGCCGCACCGGAATCACTTTCCGATGCGGCCGCTGTCTTTTTCTCACTCTTCTTCCAGCTTGGAAATCAGGATACAGTTCGGTGTATCGATCTTGATCGGCTTTCCCTTCATCACAATGATCTTCTTGTCATAGTGAATGGTAAAGAAACGAATCTCATTTGACTCGTGATTCAGCGTTACCAGAGTGCGCTCATCCGGGAATACTTCGATATCCTTTGGATACTTTCCGCTGATCGGAAGTACACAGAGCTTGGTCAGCATACCGGTCTCCTGATCGATCTCATAGATCGCTACCGTATTCTCGCCTGCGGTTGAGGTATAGAGATATTTTCCGCTCGGAGAGATGCGAAGTGCTGAGTTTGCACAGCCGACCTCCTGCGGATCCATCCGGGGATCTACGGACTGGATCAGTTCAAACTGCGGTATAGAACCGCTGCCGTCGTAGGAATATACCAGGATCTCATTGCTCAGCTCACAGTTCACATAGGCAAACCTTCCGTCCTTGCTGAATCGGATCAGTCTCGGGCCGGATTCCAGTCTGCTTCTCACGATATCCAGAAGCTTCAGCTTTCCACTCATCGGATTGACTTTATAGATATTGATATGGTCGATACCGCTGTCCACAACGCACAGGAATTTTCCGTCCGGTGTGGGCATGACACAGCTGATATGCGGCCGGAAATTTCTCTCCGCAACACTGAAAAGTCCCTTATGGAAGATACCGTCCATGACACTGCCGAGTCTGCCGTCCCGGTGCGTGTGTACAACGGTCACCTTTCCATCATGCCAGCCTGCGACAAACAGAAATTTACCTGCCTGATCCGTAGACAGGAAGCAGCCTCTCATTCCATCGATGCCCACCTTGTTGATCGGCTTCAGATCGCCCGTGGCAGGATTGATCTTCAGCACTTCCACGCCCTCATCTGCGATAGAATACAGATATTTGCCGTTTGTAGATTTTGTCAGATGTGATGCATTGTTTACCGGCACCACATTTTTCTCTGTCATATATCCATTTTCCACATCCAGATCGTATACATGAATGCCCACGCTGCTGCCATGTGTATAAGTTCCCACATAGGCAACGTACTTCTCGTTTGCCATAGCTTTCCATCCTTTCTCTTCCGGTTTCAGTAGTCAGAAAATCTTTCCTGAAATCACTTTCATCTATGATAACATACCCCGGGCATTTTGTTAAGAAAATCTGAATATTTTTGAGTTGACATCTTCTTATATCTATAGGTAATATAAGCTGATAAGTGTAAAAATACAGGAGGTTTTGCCATGAGTCATAAATTGATCGATCTGGTTCATATTACAAAATCCTACGATTCCGTCACCATACTCGACGACCTGAATTTATACATTCGGGAAAATGAATTTTTAACGCTTCTCGGTCCGAGCGGATGCGGAAAAACTACCACACTGCGTATCCTCGGAGGCTTTGAAACGCCGGATCAGGGACGCGTCATCTTTGACGGTGAGGACATCACGCAGCTTCCGCCGAACAAGCGTCAGCTGAACACGGTATTCCAGAAATATGCGCTGTTCTCACACATGGATATTGCGGAGAATATTGCCTTTGGACTCAAGATCAAAAACAAGTCCAAAACCTATATCAATGACAAAATCAAATATGCACTGAAGCTGGTAAATCTTGACGGTTTTGAGCACCGTATGCCGGACTCTTTAAGCGGAGGTCAGCAGCAGCGAATCGCCATCGCGAGAGCGATCGTAAATGAGCCGAAGGTACTGCTTCTGGATGAACCGCTCGGTGCACTGGATCTGAAGCTCCGCTATGACATGCAGTATGAGCTGATTCGTCTGAAGAATGAACTTGGCATCACCTTCATCTATGTCACCCATGACCAGGAAGAGGCTCTGACGATGTCCGATACGATCGTTGTCATGAACCAGGGCTATATCCAGCAGATCGGTACTCCGGAGAAGATCTACAATGAGCCGGAAAATGCCTTCGTCGCAGACTTTATCGGCGACAGCAACATTCTTCCGGGCATCATGGTGGAAGACCGTCTGGTAAATATCCTCGGTGCAAAATTCCAGTGTGTCGATGAGGGCTTCGGTCACAATACCCCGGTGGACGTCGTGATCCGTCCGGAGGATGTGGATCTCGTCAAACCTGAGGAAGGAACCATCCGCGGAGTTGTCACTCATCTGATTTTCAAAGGTGTTCACTATGAAATGGAAGTCAAGGCAAACAACTTTGACTGGCTCGTACACAGTACGGATATGTTCCCGGTCGGAACTGAAGTCGGCATCCGTGTCGTACCGTTTGATATCCAGATCATGAACAAGCCGCTTTCAGAGGATGAGGAGGCTGTAAACATTGAAGAATAATCGAAGACTTCTGACCGGTCCCTACCTTTTCTGGTCAGTCTCCTTTATCATCATTCCGCTGCTGATGATCATCTACTACGGAATGACCTCCTCCGAGGGACATTTTACCTGGACAAATATTGCGGCGATCACCACCCCGGAGAATCTGAAAGCGCTCGGACTTTCCCTGCTGCTTGCATTGCTCTGCACTGTGATCTGCCTGATCCTTGCTTATCCGCTGGCAATGATCTTAAGCAGTTCGGGAATGAGCAGTTCCAGCTTTATCGTTCTGCTCTTTATCCTTCCGATGTGGATGAACTTTCTGCTGCGCACACTTGCCTGGCAGACTCTGCTGGAGAAAAACGGTGTCATCAATCTGGTACTCACCGCAATGCATCTTCCGGCGCTCAACATAATCAATACCCCTTATGCCATCGTGCTCGGCATGGTCTATGATTTTCTGCCCTTTATGGTGCTTCCGATCTACAATGTGCTGATCAAGCTCGACAAGGACATGATCAACGCTGCAAGAGATCTTGGCGCAAACGGTCTGCAGACCTTCTTAAAGATCACTCTGCCTCTGAGCATGCCCGGCATCATCAGCGGCATCACCATGGTCTTTGTACCTGCGCTGACGACCTTCGTCATCTCCGACCTCCTGGGCGGCGGCAAGATCCTGCTGATCGGAAATGTCATCGAGCAGACCTATAAGCAGGGCAGCAACTGGCATCTGGGCAGCGGACTCTCGATCGTCCTGATGGTCTTTGTGATCGCCAGCATGGGTATTGTCTCAAAATATGATAAAAACAATGAAGGAGGTACCTTCTGATGAAGCAGTTTGCAAAGAGGCTCTACCTCGCTTTGATCTTCATCCTGCTGTATGCGCCGATCATCACTCTGATCGTGCTTTCCTTTAATTCATCGAAGACCCGTTCAAAATGGGGCGGGTTTACGCTGAAATGGTATCACAGCCTGCTGGAGAATGAGGCCATCATGAGTGCCTTTTACACTACCCTGGTCATTGCGCTTCTCTCCGCACTGGCTGCAACGCTGATCGGTACCGCAGCCTGTATCGGACTTCAGGCGATGCGCAAACGGACACGAAACATTCTTTTGTCGATCTCCAATATTCCGATGGTGAATGCTGAGATCGTCACAGCGGTTTCCCTGATGCTGATCTTTATCGCAGTCCGGATGACCATGGGATTCCGCACGATCCTGATCGCTCACATCACCTTCAATATTCCTTATGTGATCCTGAGTGTAATGCCGAAGCTGCGTCAGACAAAGCGCAGTGCCTACGAGGCGGCGCTAGATCTCGGCGCTTCCCCGCTCTATGCGTTTTACAGAATCACCCTGCCGGATATCATGCCCGGAGTGCTCTCCGGCTTCCTGCTGGCATTTACCATGTCTCTGGATGATTTTGTGATCACGCACTTTACCAAGGGACCTGGCATCGATACCCTCTCCACAAAGATCTACTCTGAAGTGCGTAAGGGAATCAAGCCGGAGATCTATGCGCTGTCCACCCTGCTGTTTGTCTCCGTACTCCTGCTGCTGATCCTTGTGAATTATCAGCCGGAGACCGAGAAAAAGACTTCTGAAGAAGGTCAGGTAAAGGTCTACTCCCGCGCGGCAAAGATCCGCGACACGATCATTCGCCGTGCCGTACCTGCCATCATGATCCTGGTCGTAGCTGCCGGCGGTATCTATTACAGCTCCAACGGTGCCATGAACACAGACAATACCGTCATCGTCTACAACTGGGGCGAATATCTTGATCCTGCAGTACTGGATCTGTTCACCGAAGAGACCGGCATCAAGGTCATCTACGAGGAGTTTGAGACGAACGAGATCATGTATCCGAAGATCAGCTCCGGTGCGATCGCCTACGATGTGGTCGTTCCGTCCGACTATATGATTCAGCGTATGATCGAAAACGATATGCTCGCTGAGATCAATTTTGATAATATTCCGAATATCAAGCAGATCGGTGAGGTCTATATGGAGGAATCCAGACAGTTTGATCCGGAAAACAAATACTCCGTACCTTATGTCTGGGGCACCGTCGGTATTCTCTATAACAAGACCATGGTCGAGGAACCGATCGACAGCTGGTCCGTCCTCTGGGATGAGCGCTATGCTGACAGTATTCTGATGCAGGACAGTGTGCGTGATGCCTTTGCGGTTGCACTGAAGTCTCTTGGATACTCCCTGAATTCCTCTGATCTGGATGAGCTGACCGCTGCCAAGAATCTTCTGATCGAGCAGAAGCCGCTGGTTCAGGCTTATGTTGTCGACCAGGTCCGAGACAAGATGATCGGTAACGAGGCAGCCATCGGAGTGATCTACTCCGGCGAGGCTATCTACACGCAGCGAGAAAATCCGGATCTTGAGTATGTCATTCCGAAAGAGGGCTCTAATGTCTGGATCGATTCTCTGGTCATTCCGAAAAATGCGCAGCACAAGGAAAATGCAGAGAAATTTATCGATTTCCTCTGCCGTCCGGACATCGCCTACATGAACTTTGATTACATTACCTACTCTACACCGAATACCGGTGCGCGAGAGCTGATCGAGGATGAAGATATCCGAAACAGCCGTATCGCCTTCCCTACCGATGAGATGCTTGAGGGTTGCGAGACCTACAGCTTCCTCGGAGACGAGACCGACAGAACCTACAATGAACTCTGGAATCAGGTAAAATCCAGTTGATTCCGACACAAAAAAGCACTGGGACAGTTTCTTCTGTTCCAGTGCTTTTTTTACTGCTCTGTTATGGGTTTGGGGTTAGTGGTTTTGTGTTAGTCTTTGATCTTTCTTCCTCATCCTCCAGGATGCAGACACGCAGCATTGTAAGTGCATAAGTTACCGCAAGCTCACGAATTCTTGCACGGCTGCCCTTGAAGTGATACTCCTTCACCGTGATACGGTTGTTGTAAGAACATGCCATATATACCAGACCAACCGGCTTTCCCTCCTCCGGATTCGGACCTGCCAGTCCGGTCAGGGAAATACAGATATCGGAGCCGCTGATGAACGCACCGTTCTTCGCCATCTCCTTGGCGGTCTTCTCACTGACAGCACCGTACTCTTTCAGAGTACTCTTCTTTACATCCAGCATCTTATGTTTTGCACGATTATTGTAGGTGACAAAACCTTCCTTAAAGACGGTGGAGGCTCCAGGAATGTCTGTCAGTCTTGCTGCGACCATTCCTCCGGTCAGAGATTCTGCGGTCGTCAGTGTCAGCTCACGGTCACGCAGCATCGCAAGGATCGCCTGCTCCAGCGTTACGCTCTCCTCCATAGTGTAGATGAGATTGCCGAAGCGGGATCTCATGATCTTTATGATCGGCTTAACCAGTTTTTTCGCACTCTTCTCATCCTCCGCATGAGCTGTCACACGGAAATGTACCTCTCCATTGTTCGCATAGGCTGCGATCGTCGGATTTGTCTGAGCATCGATCAGATCGTGGATCTTCTCCTCTGCCTTACTCTCTGAGATACCGCAGAGCTTTACGATCGCTGAATAGATCACATCAGGCTGCTTCTGGCGAAGATACGGCGCAATGTCATTTTCAAACATCGGCATCAGCTCTCTCTTCGGTCCCGGAAGAAGGATCACGGTCTTGTCTCCGTCCTCAATGATGAGTCCCGGTGCCGTACCGTTTTTGTTCTCAACCACTACACTGCCTACCGGAACCAGAGCCTGCTTCCAGTTATTCTCAGGAATTTCAGCAACAGACATGTTTTTGAAGGAATCCTCGATCACCTTTCGGCTGTGCTCATCCTCCACCAGCTCTCTGTTTAAGAATCGTGCTACCGTTTCTTTTGTCAGATCATCCTTGGTCGGTCCAAGGCCGCCTACAAGAATCACTACATCGGAACGTTTGTAAGCTGTTTCAACAAGTTCATACAGGCGCTCTGCATTATCTCCGACCACCGTCTGATAATACATGGAAAGCCCCAGCTGCGCAAATTGCTCAGCAAGAAAGGCTGCATTCGTGTTTACTTTATGCCCAAGCAGAAGCTCCGTTCCTACAGAAATCAGTTCGACAACCATGATGTTCTCCTTTTATGTCATTTACTGTTACGACTATGACTGCATACTCAGCACCTGGCGGTTTTTCCAGATGTAATCAACCAGTGAAATAATGGTCAGGATCAGTGCTGCCCAGATAAGGATCTGCTCCACAACGGTGAAGATTCCGCCAAAATCAGCGATCAGGAAGATGATCATGAACATCTGGCAGACGGTCTTGCACTTTCCCCACCAGCCTGCTGCAATGACGATGCCATTGTCAGAAGCGATCAGACGGAAACCGCTGATTGCAAACTCTCGGCTGATGATAATGATAACGATCCATGCCGGCAGACGGCCGATGGATACCAGACAGATCATCGCTGCGCTTACGAGCAGTTTGTCTGCAAGCGGATCCATAAACTTTCCAAAATTGGTTACCAGGTTTCTTTTTCTCGCGATCTGTCCATCCAGCATATCGGTAAGGCTGGCAATGATGAAAATTGCCAGTGCAAGATATTTTCCGTTTCCTGTTGCATTCAGCATAATGATTACAAACGGAATGATCAGGACCATGCGCGCAGTTGTCAGGCTATTCGGTAAATTCATTTTCTATCTCTCCTGTCAGATCATATTCAAGTGCTCCGGTGATCTTTGCTTTTACAAAATCTCCGGACATCAGAGTTTCCTGTGTATTAATAAAAAGATATCCGTCTACGCCCGGTGCGTCCATATAGGTTCTTGCAACATAGACATTCTCATCGGTCAGATATCCTTCTACCATAGCAAGCACTGTCTCGCCGACTCTGTCAGCATTCTTATCCAGAGAGATCTCCTGCTGAAGCTCCATCAGCTCATTCTGACGGTCTTTTTTGACCTCCTCAGGAACCTGATCCGGCATCTCTGCAGCCGGAGTATCCTCCTCGCGTGAATAAGTAAATACGCCGAGACGATCAAACTCCATCTCATCGATAAAGTTCATCAGTTCCTCATGATCTTCCTGTGTCTCACCCGGGAAGCCGGTGATCAGTGTAGTTCTCAGTGCGATCTGCGGAATTTCTCTTCGAAGCTTTGTGACGATCTCTGCAAGATCTGCCTTCGTGGTGCGTCTGCCCATTCTCTTAAGGATACGGTCACTTGCGTGCTGGATCGGAAGATCCAGATACTTGCAGATCTTCTTCTCAGAGCGGATCACATCGATCAGCTCATCATAGATCTCCTCCGGATAACAGTACAGCACGCGGATCCAGCGGATACCGCTGACCTCACAGAGCTTTTTCAGCAGCACATGCAGGCTCTTCTTTCCGTACAGATCCACTCCGTACAGGGTAGTCTCCTGCGCTACCAGGATCAGCTCCTTCGTACCTGCCTCCGCAAGTCCCTCTGCCTCTTTGATCAGCTGCTCCATCGGAACACTTCGATAGGTTCCGCGAAGCTTCGGGATAATACAGTAGGTACAGTGTTTATCACAGCCTTCTGCGATCTTCATATAAGCATAATGACCTCCTGTGGTCACCACGCGCTTCTGATCCATCGCCGGAAGACGGTCCAGCGGCTGGAAGCTCTGAACCTTCTCTCCGCCGCCCAGCACTTCCTCCGCTGTCTTTACGATCTCATCATAGCTGGAGGTACCGAGTACCGCATCGACCTCCGGGATCTCCTGCATGACCTCATCCTTATATCTCTGTGCCATACAGCCCGTCACGATCAGTGCGCGGCATCTGCCTTCTTTTCGGTACTCTGCCATCTCCAGAATGTTCTGGATACTTTCTTCTTTTGCATCGCCGATGAAACTGCAGGTGTTTACTACAATCACATCTGCCTCTGTCTCGTCGTTGGTCAGCGTATATCCCGCGGCTGACATCATTCCGATCATTCGTTCAGAGTCAACCAGGTTCTTATCGCAGCCCAGTGAAACAAACATTACATTCATATTTCTATTTTCCTCACCATCTATCCGTCAAACCTACGGCTTCTTTATGATCTCTGCCATGGCATCTTTCTTATCCAGCTCTGCATCGGATTCCTCAGACTCGAAGACCTCTTCTTCCTGTACGGTCTCGTGTGTCTCATAGGACTCCGGCACGTTCATCAGCACTTCTCTTACACGCATGGTATCCTGATCCACCTTGCGCAGATGGCGCACAAACAGGGTGATCCAGAAGATGCTGATCAGGTTGCCGACACCATCCACGATCAGGGATGCTCCGATCAGAATCACGATCATATTGAGTCCCTCAAACGGGTTGGCTACCAGCAGTCCGCCGAGCACCCCGAGTGCCAGTGCGAACACCAGCATCAGATACCACAGTTTTGCATGGATGCGGTGCAGATCCAGCGCCTGCTGAATCTTAACGACCATTCCAAGAAGTGCGGTGACTCCCAGCACAAACGGCAGCAGTTCCAGCATGTACTGCATCTTCAGCAGAATAAACATTCCGGAAGCAATGCCCACTACTCCGATGACAAGATCCGGCTGCATAACGCTTCGCAGCGGATCCTTGGTAAAGTAGATAATAAGATAAGCGCTGCCGACGATCAGGATCCCAACACCAAACACATAGCAGAGTGTTCGAACGGAAAGATCCGGCCACAGCAGCAGCACTATACCAATGATCAGATAGGCGACGGAAAGCAGGCAAAAGCTTTTTTTGATCTCTCTGACCTGTTCCATATTCGCTCCTGTCGTATTACTCCGGAAGTACTTCCTCCTGCTTTTCGGAAGTCTCAGCCTCAGCAGTCTCGATCATCTGCGGCTCTGCAGCTGCCTCGACCTTCTCTTCCTCCTCTGTCTCCGGGCAGATCTTGATCAGACCTTTCTCCAGCTCCTCAACAGCGATGGACAGCGGCTTATTTACCTTGCCGATAGTATGCGGACGGCTTCCGTCGATGATCTGTCTTGCTCTCTTTGCGGTTGCAAGAACGATGGAATAACGACTGTTGACCACCGGAGTATCACCGGTCTCGCTCTCACTGTTTACTACCTTGATCAGCTCTGTATATGATGGATGCAGCATAAATATTTCCTCCCTTTTCTTTTTCTAAACAAACATCTGCATTTCTTCCTGAAGCTTCTTCACGAACTCCAGATTACTGCCCATTCGAAAATGTGCGGCACTGATGACCTGATGTACTTCCTCAACGGTCTGATCCAGATCATCGTTTACAACAATGTAATCATACGAGGTAATCATATCAGACTCCTCCGCAGCACGGTGAAGACGTTCCTTCTGCTTCTGAGCATCTTCTGTTGCTCTTCCGGCAAGGCGGTCTCTGAGTGTGACTGCGTCCGGCGGTGCCAGAAAGATCATCACTGTGTCAGGCATTTTTTTCTTGATATCCATCGCACCCTGCGGCTCGATCTCAAGAATGACATTCTTGCCCTCCTCCAGTCTGGACTGTACAAACGCTCTCGGAGTTCCGTAATAATTGCCGACATACTCCTTGTGCTCGAGCAGCTCATCCTGATCGATCATGTGCAGGAATTCTTCCTTCGTTTTATAGAAGTAATGAACTCCCTCCTGCTCTCCCGGACGAGGAGATCTCGTTGTTGCGGAAACAGACAGCTCGTAATTGTCGTACTGCTTCCTTAAGCGCTCGATCACAGTACCCTTTCCGGTTCCTGCAAATCCTGAAATTACTACCAGTATTCCTTTATGACTCATCTAATTCTCCCTTCAGATCCTCTACGGCAGGACGAAATCTCTTTACCAGTGTCTCTGACTGCAATGCAGAGAGTACGATGTGATCTTCCTCTGTAATGATCACAGACTTCGTTCTTCTTCCCTGTGTTGCATCGATCAGTCTGCCATCCTGCTTCGCGTTCTGAATCAATCTTTTTATCGGTGCCGCCTCCGGATTGACTACCGCCACAATTTTTGCTGTGTTGACGACATTGCCGAATCCGACATTTATTAATCTGGACATTCTTCACTCCCGACCTATTCGATATTCTGAATCTGTTCTCTGACCTTTTCGATCTCTGTCTTCAGATTGATCGCGTAGTTTGAAGTCTCCAGATCATTTGCCTTGGACAGAATCGTGTTTGCCTCACGATTCATCTCCTGCGCGATGAAATCCAGCTTGCGTCCGATGCTTCCTCCGGCAGCAAGCTCTTTTCTCATGCTCTCGATGTGGCTGCGCAGTCTTACGGTCTCCTCATCTGTACAGATCTTGTCTGCATAGAGGATCACCTCAGACGCGATCCTGCCTTCCTCCACCTGAGTGTCGCCCAGCAGCTCTCTGACCTTTGCGGTCAGTTTCTCGCGGTATGCGGTCATGATCTCCGGGAATCTCTTCTCCACTGCTTCCACATCCACCAGCATACCGTCCAGTTTGTCGTAAAGATCGCTTCTGAGTGCTTCGCCCTCTCTGACACGGATCGCAACAAACTGTTCGCAGGCACCTCTGAGTGCCTTCTCCAGAATCATCCAGAGTTCTTTCTCATCAATGGTCTGTTCCTCCATCGTGAAGACCTCCGGACAGCGTCCGATCATGGACGCAGTAATATCATCTCTCAACTGCAGATCTTCCGCAAGCTTGCGATAGTAGCTCAGATATTCCTGAGCCAGCTTTTCATTGTATTTCAGTGCAGCGTTTCCTTCCGTGAAATCTTCATAGGTAATAAAAACGTCCACTTTACCGCGCTGCATATACTCCTTGAGTACCGCGCGGATGGAAGATTCAAAAAAGCTGAGTTTTTTCGGCATCTTAATGCTGACATCAAAATACCTGTGGTTCACAGCCTTCATCTCGACCGTGAATTTGCGGTCATTCTGCAAAACCTCGGCTCTGCCAAAGCCGGTCATACTCTTAATCATCTGTTTTCACCCTTGTACTTTTTATAACTCTGCCCTGCACAGAATGTACTCTGTCCATGGGATTTTTAGCATCATATCATTATAGATCAATTCCCATAGTCAAGTCAACCGATTCATACATTCTGCAGAATAAACTGGTAAATTTTCTTGTAAGTATCCGCTGTATAGTGGATACCGTCCACTGTTGAAAACTTGCTTCGGACCAGATGACTGTGGCAGTCCAGATAATTATTCGGAAATGCTGCCTTCATCTTTTTGTTGAAGGTCTTGATCCTCTGAGACAGCTGTGAGTAACTGTAATATCCCCAGTTGTACTTTGCATCGATCGGATTTACCGACATGATGTAAATTCTTGCATTCGGATAGCTCTTCATCAGTGAGCGATAGCTGCTGATGTACTTGTCGCAGTTATCAATATCATTGACACCGAAATTCAGAACGACCGTCGCTGTCTTGTGACTGTTCAGCTTTTGCTTCAATCTAGCTCTTGCGGTGCTCACCCACCAGCTGTATCCGGAACCGACAAGAGCGATCGTTTTGCCGCTTGTCCCTGTTGCGCTTCCCAGACCAACGGTTCTGGAATCACCTACCAGAATATCCACCTTGCCGGTCGTGGTAGGCTCCGGTGTGTCGGAGGAATTCACCACTCTTCTTCCGAGATGATCTACCCGATACCCGTCTACGATCGTATTGACAGCCATACTTCCGTTTTTCTTATAGAAGTAATAATAGTGGCCGCCGATTTTCCGCCATCCTTTCTTCATCACTCCCTTTTTGTTGAAGTAATAGGTACTGCCCGCGATCTCCACCTTGCCGGTCGCCATACTGCCGTCGGCTTTCCAGAAATAATAGCGTGCACCGTTGATCTTATGCCAGCCGGTCACGAGTGTTCCCTGATCGCTGAAATAGTATTTCTTTCCACGGTATGTCTTCCATCCGGTCTGAAGATAGCCGTTTTTCTTAAAATAATAAATATGTGCGCCAACCTTCATCCATCTGTTTTTTGCATACTTTTTGTTTGATTTGAAGCGATAACGGTAACCCTTCGCCGCGATCACCCATTCGCCTTCTGTCGCTTCCGGTGCTTTTGTCACATTGGTAAGGGGAGCTGCCGCCGTCGTGATGCCTGCGCCGGAGAGCTGCAATACCAGTACCAGAAAAAAGACTGATAGAAGCTTACAGTAAAATCCCTTTTTCATTCACGTTCTCCTTTTCCTCTGTTCAATACGCAGAAATACCCTTGATCTGCACACTGCATTCGATATTTGCGAATACTTCCGCATTACATAGTCGTTTCCATCTTAACATAAAAAAAAAGATGTCTCAAGACATTTTTCATCTTCAGACATCTTTTGTGACATTTTCCGTTCTTTTTGTGATATTTTATGTGATGTTTGCGTTATCTCTTTTCTGCTGAGATCAGGCAGTACGGAACCGCAACAAAGAGAATACCTCCCAGCATATTTCCAAGAGTAACGATGATCAGATTGTAGAAAAATCCGCCCAGACTCACTGCTGCTCCCTGCGGATTCATCAGTCCGATCGTCAGGAAAGTCATATTTGCAACGCTGTGCTCAAATCCACAGGTGACAAAGGTACCTACACAGCAGAATACCATGGCGATCTTTGCGCCTTCGCTCTTCAGCTTTGCACCGCACCAGATGGCAACACATACCAGGATATTGCAGAGGATCGCCTTGGTGAACAGCTGCAGCGGTGCTCCTGCCATCTTATTGGCAGCTGCATTTGCAAAGAATGCACCGATATCTCCGCCTGCAGGAATTCCTGTGCCGGTGAAAATAGCCGCTGCAACGATCGATCCTGCGAGATTGCCGAGATAACAGACGATCCACAGACGAATCACCTGTCCCCAGGAAACAGATTTTCTCATTCCGCCGACAGACATTACAAAGTTATTTCCCGTAAAGAGCTCTGCACCGCCCATGGTGACAAAACAGAGGCCTACCGAGAATACGATACCGCAGACCAGCTTCTGCGCCGGCTGACCGGTCAGGATACCTCCCACGAAGCCCATCATGATACTGCCCAGAGCAATATACAGACCGGCCATAAAAGATGCCACTACATAACCAAGCGGATTGTTTTCCAGAAGTTTTACTTTTCCCGCTGCTGTTTTTGCAACGTTATTAATATCATCCCGAAACATTTCTTTCCTCCCTGTCCAAAACATACCGGATCCACCTCTGACAGATCCGGTAATTTGCGAAACGAGGCTGTCATAACGACAGCCTCGATACATTTTCTCAGATCTTTGCAGAATTGATCTCTATTAGAATAATCCGGTAATCTTTCCGGTTGCATCTACATCGATACGCTCTGCTGCCGGAACCTTCGGCAGACCCGGCATGGTCATGATCTCACCGGTAAGAGCTACGATGAAGCCTGCACCTGCGCTGACTTTCAGGTTACGTACAGTTACCTCGAAGTCCTTCGGTGCGCCAAGTTTTGTCTGGTCGTCTGTCAGGCTGTACTGAGTCTTTGCCATACAGATCGGAAGATTGCCAAATCCAAGTGCTTCAAGCTGTTTTGCCTGCTTTGCAGCATTTGCTGTAAGAACAACTCTCTTACCACCATAGATTCTGGTAACGATCGTGTTCAGCTTCTCCTCGATGGTTCCATCCAGCTCATAAGAAAAGCTGAAGTCGTTCTCCTGATCGCAGAGTCTGATAACTTCTTCTGCAAGAGCAACTCCGCCTTCGCCGCCCTTTGCCCATACCTGGGAAAGAACTACGTTAACGCCAAGCTCCTTACATTTAGCTTCTACCAGATCCAGCTCAGCCTTGGTATCTGTCGGGAACTCATTGATAGCAACTACGCACGGAAGCTTGAATACATTGGTAATGTTGCTTACATGCTTTAACAGGTTCGGAATACCAGCCTCAAGTGCTGCAAGGTTCTCATTGTTCAGATCAGCCTTTGCAACGCCGCCGTTGTACTTCAGAGCACGAACAGTTGCTACGATAACTACTGCATTCGGCTTCAGACCTGCCATACGGCACTTGATATCCAGGAACTTCTCAGCTCCGAGGTCAGCACCGAAACCAGCCTCTGTTACAGTGTAGTCAGAGAGTTTCAGAGCAAGCTTAGTAGCAGTTACAGAGTTACATCCGTGTGCAATATTTGCGAACGGGCCGCCGTGAACGATCGCCGGAGTGTGCTCCAGTGTCTGAACCAGATTCGGCTTTAATGCATCTTTCAGAAGTGCTGCCATAGCACCCTCTGCGTGAAGATCACCAGCGGTAACCGGCTTCTGCTCAGCAACCTTGCCATAGGTGTATCCGATGATGATGCGGGAAAGACGAGCCTTCAGATCCTCGATATCTCTTGCCAGACAGAGAACTGCCATAACCTCAGATGCTACAGTGATATCATAGCCGTCTTCTCTCGGCATACCATTGGTTCTTCCGCCAAGACCATCTACTACGTTACGAAGCTGACGGTCATTCATATCTACACATCTTCTCCAGGTGATCTTTCTCGGATCAATATTCAGAGCATTGCCCTGGAAGATATGGTTATCAATCATAGCTGCAAGCAGGTTGTTAGCTGCGCCGATCGCATGGAAGTCACCTGTGAAATGAAGGTTGATATCCTCCATCGGAACTACTTGTGCATATCCGCCGCCTGCTGCGCCGCCCTTAACACCGAATACCGGTCCGAGTGACGGCTCACGAAGAGCAACCATAACCTTCTTGCCGAGTTTGGACAGTCCATCTGCAAGACCTACGGAAGTAGTGGTCTTACCTTCTCCTGCCGGTGTCGGGTTGATCGCTGTAACAAGGATCAGTTTTCCATCCGGATCTCCGTTATTTTCTTTCTCTTTTAAGAGATTGTAATCTACTTTTGCCTTATATTTTCCATACTGCTCAAGATACTTGTCATCAATACCTGCTTTAACGGCAATCTCAGTAATCGGGGACATCTGAGTCTCCTGTGCAATCTCAATGTCTGATTTGAATCCCATATCTGATTCTCCCTTTCTATGCATAAATGATTTATAGTTCTTTTCTCGATAAACAGATCCCGACGGCCGATCGGGAAATGCTATCTTTCGCAGTAGCGGAAGCGATCTTACAACGCGGGTCACCCCTTCGTTCTCCAGAAGCCTCCCCCTCCAAAGACACTTTACGCATAAAATCTACTCTACTTTCAACGAATACCCATCGTTGTTTAAAATTATACTTTATCTACCCTGCTTTGTCAAGAAATACACAACCTTTTCCGCCAAAAAAGACTTTTTTTATGTTTATAATGTACAAATCAGCATTCAGGAATCTCGCTTTCCCAAAATAATTGCACATGGAAATCCTTTATTTTCCTGCCCAACTGTACATACCTGCCTCATGCAAAGGATTTGACATTTTGACGAAGGATTTGTATAATAAATCTGTTGTGCGGGCATGGCGGAATTGGCAGACGCGCCAGATTTAGGTTCTGGTGGGAGACCGTGCAGGTTCAAGTCCTGTTGCCCGCAGTACATTCTAAACAGAAACTCTTCTATAATTATGTATAACAGAATATATCAGTCAGATGCATCGGAATCCTCAGATCCAGGGGATTCCGATGTTTTTTTGCAGCAGCTAAATTGTGTTAAAGTATCAAAATGAATCCTTATTGCTCATCACATGCATTCTCATAATCAGGAACTATCTTTTCCAAATCTCACGCGCTGTATTATTGGTAAGAATATACCAAGCCGCAACTAATTCTCAATATTTTTTATGCAAAACAGAGCCAAATATTGTCATTCCTCAAATAATGCAGTAAAATCAATCCATATATAGGTTATGAACAGAGAGCTACATACGACATTATGTCTAAAAATGAGATTGCTGATGAAACCACAGTTTTACACAGGTGACATTGTGATCGCAGACTCTGCGCGCGGCTGAGAAGTCGACGACATCGTGATTGCTTGCGCGAATGGCGACAACGGGACCTGTAATAAAACCAAAAATTATCCAAACGAAATCGTTCTCCTGCCCCTCAACCAGAAGTACGTTCCACAGTTCTATACTTCGGAGCAGGTGAACAGCTTCCGTTCACGGTTGTTGGAAGGGCGATTGAATCACGAAGGAGTTTTAATAAAAGAAAGGAAAATGAAACTATGAAAAAGAAACTTGTCTTACTCAGCATTCTGGTAACCGGAATTATCGGAGTAACCTCAGCCGCGAACGTACAGGCAAAAACTCTGAACGTATCAAACATCTCCGTTGACATTCCAGATGAATGGACAGAAACCAAAAACGAAATAGACGACGATACAGCCATTGTAGAATATGATACCGGAAAATCCACACTGAATGTATATTCAGTTGCTTATGATGAATCAATCTCCGAGCTATCGTACATACTGATCGATTCGCTGAAATCTGGATTTGAGAAAAGAGATGGATACAGTGAGATATACTATGCAGACAATGTGGATGTTGACGGGAAGACTGCACACATGACAAGTGCTTTAATCAAAAGCGATATTTTGCTCTTGTTTGCTTTTGATAGTGGAAAAAGCACTATAAATATATGTGAGATTGTTAGCTCAAAAAATTATAGCGATGAAATTTTCGATGATTTCGAAAAGGTACTGGAATCTATAGATATTGATCCAGAAGAATCCGGCAATGCCAGTAATAACAGTACCGCATCGGAGATCGCAGATATTACTCTTGGCATGAAAAACGCGCTTTCGAAAGCAAATAGATACCTTGAGTTAATGTCCTTTTCGTATTCCGGACTTATTGATCAGCTCGAATACGCTGGTTTCACCAAAGAGGAAGCAACCTATGCTGCGGATAATTGCGGAGCTGATTGGAATGAACAGGCGGCGAAAAAAGCAAAAAGCTATCTGGAAATTTCGGCTATGTCGAGATCGAGATTGATCGAACAGCTTGAGTACACTGGATTCACAACGGAACAAGCGGAATATGGCGCCGCGGCTGTTGGATATTAAGATTTCCAATTAGCGCCATTGCAAATATGTCATTCATTGAGTATGTAACTTTTCCCCACCGATTAACCTCGGTGGGGATTTTTAAAAAGAGAAAAAAGATAGCAACGAAATACAAGCATGACAAGCGCGGTTACTTTCAAGCCAAGGTTTGGGGACTAAACCTTGCCGATATCAGAGAAAAGAAATACAAAACACTCCGCTCCCCCAAGAGCAGTCTAGATGTAGAGAGCAAAGTCAGTCTGCACAGCCTGGCACCCAAGAAAAAAGAAAACACCCAGACGATGTAGTAGAGTGTCATAAAGAAGCATTTACTGATCGAGGATGTATCGATAGTGCCTTGTAAATGATCAAATGGCATTGAACACTGACTACGGTAAGCTGCGTACACATTCCTACGCTGACCGCTTTTCAATAATTTCAAAATCCGCTTCTAATTCTAAGATGAAAATAAGATGAACCTATTCAAATGGTGTACAAAATGGTACGAAGATGTGATTCCAGACATAGTTTCAAACAAAACAAAACCGCCGATTTTCCTTGATTTTACAAGGTTTTTCGACGGTTTGTGAAGTGAAGCATCGGGGATTCGAACCCCGGACAACTTGATTAAAAGTCAAGTGCT
>JAUNAF010000101.1 GCA_030527715.1 Eubacteriales bacterium | reverse complement strand
GGCGTGTCGGAATGGCAGACGAGGCAGACTCAAAATCTGTTGTGGGCAACCACGTATGGGTTCAAGTCCCATTGCCGGCAGTATATATTTGCAGAAAAAAGGAATGGCTGAGCGAAAAATGCTCGTCATTCCTTTTTTCGATTCATTCTATTGTTTTCGAAGGGACGGTGATACAGTGGACTGTAAAACTGCGCAGCAGAAAATAATGCCGTATATAAAGAAACGCATGACAGGGAAAGAACTGGAGGACTTTCTGGAACATATGGAGTCCTGTCCTGTCTGCAGAGAAGAGCTTGAGGTATATTATACCATTTACTATGCTCTGGAAAAGCTGGATCAGAATGAACCCGGCACTTATAATATGCAGGAAAAACTGAGACAGGAGCTGAAGCACTCTCAGGAATATGTGGAACGGGAAAATCTGCTGCATTTTGTCAGTCGGATCCTGAAACTGGTCGGCGTGATCGCACTGGTGATCGGAGCTGTGACGGTGTTTGAGTACGGACTGAGAGGAAGTATGGAAGGAACCACGGTCTACCGCATGATCCTCGGAAGCGCGGAAGAGTATGAAGGACCATCGAATGCATCTGATCTGACGGAAGAATATGAGCAGGAGACGAACCGCAAAAAACAGGTGATCGTTCGAACACCTGAGACGGAGGCTGTACTCAGGGAGACCGGCGTGGATACAGCGCCGGAGTTGGAAGGAATTACACAAAAAGAGAAAGAAACGACAAAGGAGCCTGTGAGAACTCATGAGCGAAAAACTATTACTGATTGACGGACACAGTATATTAAACAGAGCCTATTTCGGAGTGCCGGATCTGACAAATTCAGAGGGGCTGCACACGAATGCAGTATATGGCTTTCTGAATATCATGTTTCGTATGATAGATGAGGAAAAGCCAGACTATCTGGCAGTTGCCTTTGATCTGAAGGCGCCGACATTCCGCCACAAGATCTACGAAGCCTACAAGGGAACCAGAAAACCGATGCAGCAGGAGCTGCGAGAGCAGGTTCCGGTGATCAAAACCGTGCTGAATGCGATGAAGATCCCGCTGCTGATGCTGGAGGGATATGAGGCAGATGACCTTCTTGGAACCGCGGCAAAGAGTGCCGAAGAAAAAGGAATGGATGTCAGTGTCGTATCCGGAGACCGCGACCTTCTTCAGCTGGCTACAGATAAGATCAAGATCCGCATTCCGAAGACGAAGCGTGGCAAAACGGAGGTCGAGGATTATTTTGCTGCAGATGTAGTGGAACGTTATCAGGTGACACCGCTGCAGATCATTGAGCTGAAGGCTCTGATGGGCGACAGCTCCGATAATATTCCGGGCATCCCGGGAGTCGGTGAGAAGACAGCGACAAAAATCATTGTCGAGTACGGATCTATTGAGAATGCGCATGATCATGCCGAAGAGATCAAACCGAACCGTGCCAAGGAATCACTGATCGAGCATTATGACATGGCACAGCTGTCTAAGACGCTTGCCACGATCAATACCAAGAGTCCGATTACATTGGATCTGGAGCAGGCAAAGATGAAGGATCTCTTCACACCAGAAGTATATGAGCTGTTTGCAAAGCTGGAATTTAAAAATCTGATGAACCGCTTTGAAGCTGATGTGTCTCAGAATAAGGTGGAGGAAAAGTTCAGAATTGTCCGGGAGCTGACAGAAGCAGAGGAACTTCTGAACCGTGCAGCTGCAGCAGGACGGTTTGGCTTTGCAGTGATCGCAGAGGAGAAAGAGCTGGCCGGCGTCGGTCTGTCTCTCTCAGAGGAGGAGACGGTCTACTTTCCGGTCGAGGGATTCCTCACAGAGGCATACCTTTCCGAAAAGATCACGGCAGCAGTCGAAGCTGCAGAACTTGCAGCGACCGTACAGCTGAAGGAACAGCTGGAGTATGTTGATGTGCCGCGTGAGAAAGAAGGCATCTTCTTTGACGCAGCACTGGCGGCATATCTGCTGAATCCTCTGAAAGGTGAATATGGATACGAGGATATTGCAAAGGATGCGCTGAACCAGGCATTTCCGGGACGTGCACAGCTGCTTGGAAAAGCGGGATTCCGTGAATTTACACAGGAAAACTGTCCGGAGAACAAGAGCGCACTCTATGCCTGCTATCTTGCGTATACGGCACTGGCAGCTCAGCAGGTTCTACGGAAAAAACTGAAAGAGGCCGGCATGGAACGGCTTTTTGACGAAGTGGAGATGCCCCTGGTATTCACACTGTTCGGCATGCAGCAGGAAGGCGTGCGTGTCAACGCAGAGGAGCTGAAGGAATACAGTACCATGTTGGGAAAGAAGATCGCTCTGCTGGAAGCATCCATCTATGAGCGTGCCGGTGAGAAATTCAATATCAATTCTCCGAAGCAGCTTGGAACGATCCTTTTTGAAAAAATGCAGCTTCCGGGTGCGAAGAAAACAAAGAGCGGTTATTCTACGGCAGCAGACGTGCTGGAGAAGCTCAGAAGTGAGCATCCGATCGTTGATAAAATTCTGGAATACCGTCAGCTGGCAAAGCTGAAGTCCACCTATGCAGACGGTCTGGTAAGCTATATCTCTGAGGACGGAAGAATTCATGGAACCTTCAATCAGACCATCACGGCGACCGGACGTATCAGCAGCACGGATCCGAACCTGCAGAACATTCCGATACGCACAGAACTCGGAAGACTGTTCCGCAAGGTCTTCATTCCGAGAGAGGGAGAAGTGTTTGTGGATGCGGACTATTCTCAGATCGAGCTGAGAGTGCTGGCGGCGCTTTCCAAGGATGAGGCAATGATCGAAGCCTTCCGCGAAAAGCAGGATATCCACAGAATGACGGCTTCTCAGGTATTCCATCTGCCGTTTGAGGAGGTTACGGAACTTCAGAGAAGAAATGCCAAGGCGGTAAACTTTGGAATCGTGTACGGCATCAGTGCCTTCGGTCTTTCCGAGGATCTCGGAATTTCCAGAAAAGAGGCACAGGATTATATCGCACGCTACTTCCAGACCTATCCGAAAATCAAGGAATTCCTGGATCAGTCGGTGGCGAATGCGAAGGAAAAGGGATATGCGGACACCTTCTTCGGACGCAGACGCCCGGTACCGGAGCTTGCAGCAGCAAACTTTATGCAGAGATCTTTCGGAGAGCGTGTGGCGATGAACTCTCCGATTCAGGGAACTGCGGCAGATATTATCAAGATCGCGATGATCCGCGTGGATCGTAGACTGAAAGAGGAAGGGCTGAAGGCGAGACTGATCCTTCAGATCCACGATGAGCTGCTGATCGAGACACCGGCAGAGGAGAGGGAACGTGTCAGAGAGATCCTTCAGGAGGAAATGACCGGGGCGGTCAAACTTCCGGTAGACATGGAGATCGATGTGAAGACAGGAAAGGACTGGTATGAAGCGCATTAAGGTACTGGGAATTACCGGTGGTGTCGGAGCAGGAAAGAGTACAGTGCTCTCCTATCTGGAAGAACAGTGTCATGCCCGTGTCCTTCAGCTGGATCAGGCAGCACACCTTCTGATGCAGCCGGGTGAGGAGTGTTACAGGCGTATCATAGAGTATTTCGGGGAGGAGATCCTCTGTGAGGACGGAACGATTGACAGAAAGAAACTCGGCGCGGTCGTATTTAAGGATCCGCAGAAGCTGCAGGTGCTGAATCAGATCGTGCATCCTGCGGTGGAGAAGTACGTTGATGCAGAGATCAAAAAGGAGCAGGAGCTTCAGAGAGTGCCGTTTATGGTGCTGGAGGCAGCACTGCTTCTGGACAGTCATTATGAGAGTGTGTGCGACAGTATCTGGTATATCTATGCCTCAGAGGAAGTGCGCAGCCGCAGACTGGCAGCATCGAGGGGATACACCAGTGAAAAAACAAAGAATATGATGAAGAACCAGATGTCAGAAGCACAATTTCGCGAAAAATGTGAATTTGCAGTTGACAACAGTTCGGATATTATAGAGAATACGTACAGACAAATAGATAAAGGATTGAGAACCTATGGATTTTTGTAGTATAGCCAGCGGAAGCAGCGGAAACTGCATTTATACAGCAACAGAGCAGACTTCCCTGCTGGTAGATGTTGGCATCAGTAAAAAAGCGATCGATGCAGGTCTGGCGGAGATCGACCGCAAGGCATCGGAAATTGACGGCATACTGATCACTCATGAGCACTCGGATCATATCAAGGGGCTCGGAGTGATCTCCAGAAAATGCGGTATTCCGATCTATGCGAGCCCGGGAACCATTCGGGCGATCAAGGGCATCAAGAACCTCGGTGCGATCGACGAGAGTCTGTTTCATGAGGTCAGCCCGGAAAATGACTTTGAGATCGGAGATATCACAGTGCATCCGTTTGCCATCTCTCACGATGCGGCGGAACCGATGGCCTATCGCATGAGCTCCGAAGGGCGTTCTGTCGCAGTTGCGACGGATCTTGGTATTTATGACGAGAAGACAGTAGCGTCCCTGCAGAATCTGGATGCAGTGCTTCTGGAGGCAAACCATGATATCAGAATGCTGCAGGCAGGTGCATATCCGTATTACCTGAAGCAAAGAATTCTCGGAAACCGCGGCCATCTTTCCAATGAGAATGCCGGAAGGCTGCTCTGTCGTATTCTGCACGACAACATGAAGCATATCTTTCTCGGTCATCTCAGCAGGGAGAATAATTATGATGCACTGGCCTATGAGACTGTGTGCACAGAAGTGACGCTTGGAGACAACCCGTACAGAGCATCAGATTTCCCGATCGAGATCGCAACCAGGGATCATGTTTCGAGAATGGTGACAGTATAAAATCAGCGAAATGAATGACAGGAGGAGTTTGTTTATGAAAAAGACAATCATCACAGTAGTAGGAAAAGACACCGTAGGAATCATCGCAAAGGTATGTACCTACCTTGCAGACAATAACGTAAACATTCTGGATATCTCACAGACCATCGTAGATGGATTCTTTCATATGATGATGGTTACAGATACCTCCCAATCCTCCAGAGAGTTCAGCCTGCTTTCTGCAGAACTTAAGGAGATCGGTGAGCAGATCGGCGTTGTCATCATGTGTCAGCATGAGGAAATCTTTGATATGATGCACAGAATCTAGGAAGATGGCATTTGCATAAAACGGAGGCAGAATTTCATGATCAATATTTTTGAAGTAACAGAAACAAACAAGATGATCTTAGAGGAAAATCTCGATGTCCGCACCATCACTCTGGGTATCAGTCTTCTGGACTGTGTAGATGCAGACCTTTCTGAGGTGAATCGCAAGATCTATGAAAAGATCACGCGCCTTGCAGGAAATCTGGTAGCGACCGGTGAAGA
Source organism: Eubacteriales bacterium (assembly GCA_030527715.1). Taxonomy (GTDB): domain Bacteria; phylum Bacillota; class Clostridia; order Lachnospirales; family Lachnospiraceae; genus Marvinbryantia. The sequence goes on along the minus strand of JAUNAF010000101.1, from coordinate 1,529 downwards.
GATCGAGAAGGAATACGGTATTCCGATCGTAAACAAGCGTATTTCCGTGACACCGATCGCTCTGGTCGGAGCAAGTGCATGTAAGACACCGGAGGACTTCGTGACGATCGCGAGGACTCTGGACCGTGTGGCAAAAGAAGTGGGAGTGAACTTTATCGGTGGCTACTCTGCCCTGGTGAGCAAGGGTATGACTACGGCAGATGAGCTTCTGATCCGTTCTATCCCGCAGGCACTCGCAGAGACAGAGCGTGTCTGCAGTTCTGTGAATGTCGGTTCCACAAAGACCGGTATCAATATGGACGCAGTGCGCCTTCTCGGGGATATTGTACTTGCAACCGCTGAGAATACAAAGGAGAACGACTCCCTTGGCTGTGCAAAGCTGGTGATTTTCTGCAATGCTCCGGATGATAATCCTTTCATGGCAGGTGCATTCCACGGAGTTACTGAGGCAGATGCGATCATCAATGTCGGCGTCAGCGGACCGGGTGTAGTAAAGCGCGCTCTGGAGAAGGTGCGCGGCGAGAATTTTGAAGTATTATGTGAGACCATCAAGAAAACTGCATTTAAGGTGACTCGTGTTGGTCAGCTGGTAGCGCAGGAAGCTTCTGCAAAGCTTGGCATTCCGTTCGGTATCGTGGACCTTTCTCTGGCACCGACACCGGCGATCGGAGACAGTGTGGCAGATATTCTCTGTGAGATCGGACTGGAGTATGCAGGAGCACCGGGAACTACCGCAGCGCTCGCTCTGCTCAATGATCAGGTAAAAAAGGGCGGTGTAATGGCATCTTCCTATGTTGGAGGCTTAAGCGGCGCATTTATCCCTGTCAGCGAAGATCAGGGTATGATCGACGCAGTGCGTGCAGGAGCACTCACAATTGAGAAACTTGAGGCAATGACCTGCGTCTGCTCAGTAGGACTGGATATGATCGCTATTCCTGGAGATACACCGGCTACCACCATCGCAGGAATCGTTGCCGATGAGATGGCAATCGGAATGATCAACCAGAAGACGACCGCAGTTCGTGTTATCCCAGTCATCGGAAAGGGCGTGGGAGAGACCGTAGAATTCGGAGGGCTTCTTGGTTATGCACCGATCATGCCGGTAAATCGCTATTCCTGCGCAGAATTTGTGAACCGCGGAGGAAGAATCCCGGCACCGGTACACAGCTTTAAGAACTGATATATCATAATCATATGTAATCGACGATACGCACTACGGTACAAACAACAGTACGCACAACGATACGCAGTCCCTGGACAGATCCGGGGGCTGCTTTTTGCTTATGCGGGAAGAAAGAGCGTAAAGTGTGTTTTCTAATGTATGATTGGAGCAGCAGATGCGAGAATGGGAGAAGGAATGCCGGTTAGAAATTGACCTATAGTGGGGAAATGTAGAAATGGGTCAATGAATTTCGGGAAGAAATTGACCTAAATCGAGAAAACACAGAAACAGGTCAAGAAATCCCGGCAAGAAAGTGACCTGTTATGAAGTGACCTTTGTCAAGAGGTAAATGTTGCTTTCAAACAAG
>JAUNAF010000024.1 GCA_030527715.1 Eubacteriales bacterium | reverse complement strand
TCCTATGGATCGTTTTTTTATCAAGTGTGCAACTTCATTTTACAATCGGCGGATATAATATATTCAACTTTATCAGAACTTCAAAGGGGGAGAAGGATGAACAAGAACATTTGGAAAAAACTGACCGCCTTTGCCGCAATGTTCTGCCTGATTGCATTGGTATATACCGTTAATCATAAGGTAGAAGTCAGTGCAGCAGATACCTACACGGTATCAGTATCCAGCGGATATCTTGCACTGCGTACGGCACCGGCCTATGACTACAGTAACGAGATCGGTTCTCTGTATACCGGAGATACGGTTACTGTAAGTAACTATTACAACAACACTTACTGGTATGTTTACTCACCGAAGTACGGAAAATCAGGTTATGTAAACTGCAACTACCTGATCAGAAGCGGTTCCAGTTCAGGAACAGTTTCAGGCGGAGGTACTTATACAGTATCTGTAGCCAGCGGATACCTTGCACTGCGTACAGCACCGGCATACGATTACAGCAATGAGATCGGTTCTCTGTACAATGGTGATACCGTAACCTTCAGCAGCGTATACAACAGCGATTACTGGTATGTATATTCACCGAAGTATAACAAGTACGGTTATGTAAACTGCAACTACCTGATCGGCGGTGGTGCCCCGGCAACAAGCGGCGGAGGTACTTACACCGTATCCGTAGCCAGCGGATACCTTGCACTGCGTACAGCACCGGCATACGATTACAGCAACGAGATCGGTTCCCTGTACAATGGCGATACCGTAACCTTCAGCAGCGTATACAACAGCGACTACTGGTATGTATATTCACCGAAGTATAACAAGTATGGTTATGTAAACTGCAATTACCTGATCGGCGGAGGAAGCTCAAAGAATAATTCTTCTGTCAGCGGTGTTACCTACAATGTATCCGTAGCCAGCGGATATCTTGCACTGCGCACAGCACCGGCATACGATTACAGCAATGAGATTGGAAAGCTGTACAACGGTGACAGCGTAGTAGTAACCAGCTACTATAACAGCACTTATTGGTATGTATACTCACCGAAGTATGGTAAATACGGTTACGTAAACAAAAATTATCTGTATTAAGAAAAGATCGAGAAGAGGCTGTGAAAATAGCTTCTTATGTAAGAGGAGTATCAATTCGGATTTCTGAATTGATACTCCTTTTGTATTGCCAGGCGTGGAAAGAGAACGTCTGGTGTAGGTTCTTTTGGTTCTTTTGCTTTATCCGGCGTTTCTTTTTATTGGAAATTGGCATGGAATTGACCTATATCAAGGAAAAAGGGAAACAGGTCATTTCATTTGGAGACGAAATTGACCCATATCGGAAAAAATGGGAAATAGGTCATTTCATTTGGGGTCGAAAATGACCTATATCAGAAAAAATGGGAAATAAGTCATTTCATTTGAAGCCGAAATTGACCTATATCAAGGAAATGTAGGAATAGGTCATGCGGAAAGAGCCGGGAAATTGACCTATAGCGAGAAAATGCGCAGATAGGTCAAAAAAGCCTGGCTGGAAAGTGACCCATAGCGAGGAAATGTGGAAATGGGTCATACGGAGGTGTCCAGAAATTGACCCATATCAAGGAAATTGGGAAACAGGTCATTTCATTTGGAGACGAAATTGACCCATATCAAAAAAAAGGAAATATTCAGCTTGACAATACTGGAAACATAGTGTACTATGCATATAGTACAGTAACACAACAAAAGTGAGAATCATCAAAGAAGGGAGTGACTGGGTGAATTACCAGACAGACCGTCCGATTTACCTGCAGGTGATCGATGACATTCGTCAGAAGCTGATCCGCGGAGAGATCACTCCGGGGGAGAAGCTGCCGTCTGTGAGAGAGCTTGCACAGCAGTATCAGATCAATCCGAATACCGCAAGCCGCGTATATAAGGAAATGGAAAGATCAGGTATCTGCTTCACCAGACGAGGTATGGGAACCTTTATCACAGAGGAGGATACAATGATGAAGCAGATCAAAAGTGAGATGGCAGCAGAGTGCCTGGACTCTTTTCTGCAGACGATGCAGATGATGGGATTCCGGCTGGAGGATATGATCCAGATGCTGACAGAGCGCTATGAAGAAGGCAGAGAGGACAATTCGTAAAGAATGACAATCAGGAGGGAAGTATGTTAGAGAGTAAGGATATTGTAAAGACCTATGGAAAAAAGGCAGCGGTGGATCATTTCTCATTAACGCTTGAGGAGGGGCATATCTATGGAATGCTCGGACCGAATGGCAGCGGTAAGTCCACTTGGATGAAGATGGTGTCGGGGCTGATCGTTCCGGATCGGGGAGAGATCCGATACAACGATGATATTGTCGGAATCGAGACAAAGAAGCAGGTGGCCTATATGTCCACGGAACCGTTTTTCTATTCCTATATGAAGATCAAAGATGTCGGAAAATACTACAGAGACTTTTTTGAGGACTTCGATATGGAAGTGTTCGAAAGTTTGCTGAAGAGAATGGAACTGGATCCGGAACTGAAGGTCAGAACCCTTTCTTCCGGTATGGCAGCAAAGCTGAAGATCGCGGCAACGATGGCCAGACATGCAAAGGTATATCTGCTGGATGAGCCGTTCAACGGAATCGACCTTCTTGCAAGAGACCAGATCGTGTCCATGATCCTGGAGAGATTTGATGATGACTGCATTATGGTGATTTCCAGCCATATGGTTGAGGAACTGGAGAAGATCATTGACTCAGCAGTATTTATGAAGAATGGAAGCCTGGTGCTGGCAGGAGATGTGGAGCAGATCAGGGCAGAGAGAGGAAAATCGATCGCAGATCTTTATCGTGAGATCTATACAGCATGATCTGTTCACTGCGAAAACTGTTCTAAAGAGATATCAAAGAAAGTAGAAGAGGGGAATTATGGCAAATTTAATCAAATATGAAATCATTAAGCAAAAGACCAGCAAGATGATCCTGGGAGCATTTCTTCTTGCAGCAGAGCTTCTGTTTCTGGTAGGCATTGCTACCAAAAGAGATTCCATTTTAAGCTTATCGATCATTGCACTGACACTGACGGCCATCGCCGGTTTTGTTCTGGTAGCAGTGGAAGCGATCTTTACCTATTATGAAGACATGAAAAAGAAACAGGGTTACATGCTGTTCATGACACCGTACAGTGAGTATACGATCCTGGGAAGCAAGCTGCTCGCGAGCATGATCACGATCGTTGTGTGGACGATCTTTATCGGAGCACTGACATTTATCGATTTGACCATGATGGCAGCAGCCTTCAATGAGCTGGATACGTTCTTCTCCATGGTAAATCAGATGGTACACCTGTTCTTCGGCATCGATATCAGCTGGGGAAATGCACTTCTGGTGCTGCTGCAGATGGTATTCAGCTGGGCAGCGATGGTGACCTCAGGCTTCCTTGCGATCACACTGGCAACGACACTGTTTGTGCGCCTGAAGTTTAACGCGCTGATCTCCTTTGTGATCTATGTGGTACTGAATATCATACCGATGAAGGCAGCCAATCTGCTGATGAAGCTTCCGAAAGGCAGCGTCTTAAAGGAGACAGAAGTAGAGATTACCGAATCAATGAGCGGTACCCTGCAGTACTATACCACCTCAACCGAATATACACTGATCGCATTTGCAGTCAGCGCCGTATTTGGAATCGTGTGCTTCCTGATCGCAGGAAGAATCTTAAATAAAAAGCTTTCCCTGTAGAGAAAAAGGTCATTCAGACATCAATTTGGTATCTGAATGACCTTTTTATGCTTTTCCGTTATTTTATGATCAGTACTTCACGACTTTTGCTTTTTTGTTCAGTCCGGCCTTGCGGATCTTCTTGCTGAGCTTGCGGTACTTTGATCTTGGTACAGATACTTTCAGCTTGGCAGAGGTTCCCTTGAAGGCTTTGGAGCCGATCTTTGTCACAGTCTTCGGCAGCTTGATCTTTCTCGCTTTCTTACAGCCTGCGAAGGCTTTGCTGTCGATGGCGGTAACTTTATAGTTCTGCCCGCCGATCATCACGGAGGCAGGGATCATATAACTCTTTTTCTTCCGGGAAATTACCCCGATGACGGCCGCACTTCTCTTTTGAGAAGCGGAATTGGTAATTTTGTAGATGATACCGCCGATGGTGACGTGACTGTCTTCGGGGGTCAGGGATCCGTTGGCATCTGGTGTGACGATTTTAAAGGTTGCTGTGAGTGTTCCGTAATAACTCCAGTCTCCGTCGACGGTCACTGTCGCGGTTCCCCGCTTTGTATTATTGCTGTAGGAGACGGAATATTCTGTGGAAGGCAGGGTAGTGTTTCCAATCTTGACAGAAACTTCCGGACACACGTCTCTGCCGGTGAATGCATATTCGGATGCAAGACCGGTGATCTTTGCTCCGGCAGCATCCAGGTCGATTCGGTAGGAGATGTCGTTTTTTTCAGCATACTTATGCGCCGGAGACTGGTAGGTCGTATAGATTTCCGCATAAGTTACATGGCTTTCGCTACCTATCCAATAGGAACCGGTCCAGAGAATATCCGCGCCGATGTCAGTCACACTGGAAGGGATCGAAATCTTCGTCAATTTATCACAGTTATAGAAGGCTTCTTCACCGATGCTTTTTACACCGGAAGGGATCGTCACTTCCTTCAGAGAGGCGCAGGAGGCAAAGGCACGCTTCGGGATACTTGTCAGCGTCTTTGGCAGAGCGATGGTCTCAAGAGCCTCAAAGCCGGAAAATGCATTCTCAGAAATCGAAGTGATACCCTCAGAGATCACAAGCTTTCTGACCTGTGAACGAATGGCGCTGCTCCAGGGAGTATCTGAGTTGTCACTCCAAAACAGATTAGCAGTGGAGGAGATCGGATGACGAGTGACATTGTCCACAGTAAGCGCTACAGAACCCGATCCGGAGATCGTCAGTACGTCGCCGCTGATGCTCCAGGAGGCATTGACGCCGGCAGAGCGGTGCGTTTTTTTGGAAGCTGCACCGGTATTGGCATCAATGGAATAAAAGTTCAGGGTTGAGGAATCGGAGGCATAGTAAACGATCTGAGAACCGTTTACGACAGGCTGGCACTCAGAAACCGGCATTTTGCCGGTATATTCCTTAGAGAGAAGTTCTCCTTTTCCATTGACAAACAGGTAGTGCAGGGTGCTGGTGGAGAGTCCGTCATCTGCGTCTCCGGCAGTTTCGCTGTCTGCTTCCTCCCAGGAGACCATGAAACGGTTGCTGTTTACTTTTGTAAGCTTTACCCCGAGGAAACTCTTTCCTCCTCCGGTATAATTTGTCAGCCACTTAACCTGTGTAGCTTCCTTTGTGAAATTGTTCATAGGAGTCACAGTCAGATAGATATTGTGCGGTGTATCGGTTGTCGCACTGTCATATTTTGTCTGATCGATCGAGGTGCCGACACCAAGTACATGATCCGAAGAAGTCGCAACACCATCCACACTCGCATAGCAGCTGATCGCCCATGCACTGGTTCTGGTGCCGCCGTAGTCCAGCACAGAAATGGATCCCTTGGAGTTCAGGGTACCGGCATCATACTTGGTCAGCTTGGTATATCTGGAGCCTTCGCTCTGCTCCAAAACATAGAAATCGGTATCAGAGCTGTCGATATACTGGGCGAAGGAATGCCAGAGATCACTCTTTATGATGGAACCGGTCATGGAAGGTGTATCGATCTGCAGCATCAGGAAGCCCTGATGTCCCTGTCCGTACTGTTCATCGACATAGCCTTCGTGTGCGGTAACAATGTAGAGCTTATCTCCGCGTTCCGTAAATTCTACAGTTCCGTAGTCAAACGGATAGCGCACCTGACCGCCGAAGATGTCGGCGTTGCCTGTGATCCTGGCAGCTCCCAGACGCTTCCAGTTTGTATCATACTTGATCACCCGGATGACCTCGGCTGTGTCGGACTCTTCCTTATTTGCCTGACCCTCGACCAGATAGTAGGCATCCTTACCTGCAAAGAAACCGCCCCAGTAAGGAAGTTCCATGGAGAGGCTGCGGCTCGACTGCAGATTGAACTGACGGTCATAGTACTCGATGAGGATCTTTGAACCGTTATAGGTCGTGGTGCCATCGTAGAAGACTCGCATATATCCGTTTTTTGTGACCGTCAGACTGGAACGCTTTCTGAGACTGACGGACAGATTATTACTCGGTGTCGGCTGCCTGGTTTCTGCTGCACCAACGGCAGGGCCGGTCATGAGAATGGTGAACAGCGTAAGACAGAATAGCAATAGATAAAGTCTCTTTCCTGAAAATTTCATAACGTTTCCCTTTCTGCTATATAGTAAAGAAGGAAGGAACTGTCCAAAGCAGGTCCTTCCTTCCTGGCTGCACCGATCAGATCTCGTAATCCACGCACATTCTCACTTCGGTGTACGGTCTTACATAGGTATCAGCGACATGAACATGTGCCGGATGTACGGCATATCCCTTTAAAGCCTCCTCGGACTCCAGGGTGGTATCCAGCATCAGATCGCCGTTGGAGCTTGCGAGCAGATCGATCACAACAGCAGCCTCTTTCAGACCCGGTACCTGTCCAACCAGTCCTTCCAGATTCTCTTTGATCGCTTTCTTTACAGCAGCCTTGTCCTCGATGTCCTCACGAAGCTTCCAGATAATTACGTGTTTTACCATCTCAAATTCTCCTTTTCCTCTAATGTGACCGGTGCAAACCGGCAATGACAGTTATGTACACTGACTTCCTTTGACCGGAAGTTTTTGTCAATTACTGTTATTTTAGCACAGAACCATCTCATTTACAAGAAAAGTCAGGCAGAAGGAGCGCATAATCCAGAGAAAAAATGTATCATTTTGAATGAGAATATGTTATAATCTTGGGCAGAATACGGACCGGGTCAGGTCTGTAGTACAGAGATATGCTCTGCGGAGGCGGCAAAGACCGCTCCGGAGGATGCCGGGAAGGGATCCCCCAGAGCTCTAGTTGAACATAAGGAGGACAAAATAGATGTGTGGTATAGTTGGTTATAATGGAAACGGACAGGCAGCGCCGATCCTTCTGGAGGGTCTGGCAAAACTGGAGTATCGAGGATATGATTCCGCAGGTATCGCAGTGCGCAGCAGCGCGGACCGCCTGGAGACGATCAAGACCAAAGGACGTCTGAAAAAACTCTCCGAGAAGACGAATCAGGGAATGTCCGTGAAGGGCAGCTGCGGTATCGGACATACCAGATGGGCGACTCATGGAGAACCTTCTGAAAAGAACGCACATCCGCATATGAGTGATGATGGAAATGTGGTAGGCGTACACAACGGTATCATTGAAAACTATCAGGAGTTGCGCGAGAAGCTGCTGAGAAAGGGTTACACCTTCTATTCCCAGACAGATACAGAGGTAGCGATCAAGCTGGTAGATTATTATTATAAGAAATATGAGGGCACACCGGTGGATGCGATCAATCATGCAATGATCCGTATCCGCGGTTCCTATGCACTGGTAATGATGTTCCGTGATTATCCGGATGAGATCTATGCAGCCCGCAAGGACAGCCCGATGATCATCGGTGTGGAGGATGGCGCTTCCTACATTGCCTCCGATGTTCCGGCAATTCTGAAATATACCAGAAATGTCTACTACATCGGCAGCATGGAGCTGGCAAGAGTGCGCAAAGGAGAGGTGACCTTCTTCAATCTGGACGGTGATGAGATCGAGAAAGAGCTCAAGACCGTAGAGTGGGATGCCGAGGCAGCAGAGAAGGGCGGCTATGAGCATTTCATGATGAAGGAGATCCAGGAGCAGCCACGTGTAGTTGCAGATACACTGCATTCCGTGCTGAAGGACGGTGTGCTGGATCTTTCTGCAGTCGGACTGACCGATGAGCAGATCAAAAAGATCTCTCAGATCCATATCGTGGCCTGCGGTTCCGCATATCATGTGGGAATGGTCGGACAGTATGTGATCGAGGATATGGCAAAGATTCCGGTTCGTGTCGAGCTTGCCTCCGAATTCCGTTATCGTCGTCCGCTGCTGGGTGAGAATGATCTGGTGATCATTATCAGCCAGTCCGGTGAGACAGCTGACAGCCTCGCAGCACTGCGTGAGGCAAAGAAGCGCGGTATTCACACCCTGGCGATCGTAAATGTGATCGGTTCCTCCATCGCAAGAGAGGCAGACAATGTATTCTACACACTGGCTGGACCGGAGATCTCCGTTGCGACCACCAAGGCATACAGTACACAGCTGATCGCCATCTATGCACTGTCTCTGCAGATGGCTCTGGCGCGCGAAACGATCACAAAAGAAGCGTGTGATGAGATGCTGGCAGAGCTGGAGACCCTTCCGGAGAAGATGAAGAAGATCCTCGAGGACAAGGAGCGTCTGCAGTGGTTTGCGGCAAAGCAGGTCAATGCAAAGGATGTCTTCTTTATCGGAAGAGGTATTGATTATGCGATCTGCCTGGAGGGCAGCCTGAAGATGAAGGAGATCAGCTACATCCATTCAGAGGCCTATGCGGCAGGTGAGCTGAAGCATGGTACGATCTCTCTGATCGAGGATGGTACGCTGGTTGTCGGACTGCTGACACAGCAGGAATTATTTGAAAAGACCGTCAGCAACATGGTAGAGTGCAAGAGCCGAGGCGCTTATCTGATGTCGCTCACCAGTTACGGCAATTATAATATTGAGGACACGGCTGATTTCGTGACCTATGTGCCGAAGACAAATCCCTATTTTACAACTTCACTGGCAGTGATCCCGCTGCAGCTGCTCGGTTATTATATTTCCGTGGCCAAGGGACTGGATGTGGATAAGCCGAGAAACCTGGCAAAGAGTGTAACTGTAGAGTAAACAGCTTTACAGATGGACGTATCTGAGGAGAAAAGTGGAAAGATGAAAAAATGGAAGAGTGTCGCAGGACTGCTTCTGGCTCTGTCACTTGGCCTGGGCAGTCTGCCCGGTCAGACGGCTGTCTTCGCAGAAGAGGATGAGAATTACGAAGAGAGCTATGATAATTATGAGGAAGAGTATGTAGAGACTGAGGCAAATGCAGAGGAGTCCGGAGAGGGAAGCCAGGAGCATGTGAGCAGCTACTACGATGAGATCGCGACGAATGCCATCCCGGGATGGCCGCAGTCAGACCGGTTCGATGCGGACGCTGCGATCGTCATGGATGCACAGACCGGAGCGGTCCTGGTAGGCAAGAATATCGAGAAGACCGAATATCCGGCAAGTATTACCAAGATCATGACAACGCTGCTGGCTCTGGAAAACGGAAATCTGAAGGATACCGTGACCTTTTCGGAGAATGCAGTATACAGTATCGAGCCGGGAAGTTCCCATCTCGGACTGACTGAGGGAGAGAAGCTTTCGCTGGAGGACTGCCTGTACGGTATCATGCTTGCCTCGGCAAATGAGATCTCCAATGCGGTGGCAGAGCATATCGGCGGAAGCGTCGAGAACTTTGCAGAGATGATGAATGCGCGCGCGGCGGAGCTTGGCTGCACGAATACGCACTTTGTGAATCCGCACGGTCTGCACGATGAGAATCACTATGTCTGCGCAAAAGACATGGCACTGATCATGCAGGCGGCGCTGAAGATCGATAAGTTCCGTGAGATCATCGGCACGACAGAGTATCATTTTGAAGAGACAAATCTGGTAAAAGAGAAGAGATACTTTCTCAACCATCACAAGATGATCCAGGATAACGAGGAAGGTCTGCTCTATGAAGGCTGTCTCGGTGGAAAGACCGGATTTACGGACGATGCCTGGAACACCCTGGTGACGGCAGATGAGCGGGACGGCATGGAGCTGATCGTCGTGGTACTGCGTGTAAACGGACTGTATGAGTCCTATGCGGAGACCAAGCAGCTTCTGGATTTTGCATTTGCAAATTTTACAAAGAGCACTGTCACAAATGCTGAGGCAGTGACTTCCGGTGTGGAGTTCACCGGTATTTCCGATGAAGAAGAATTGAAAAAGGTACAGACTGCAGACCTGACAAAGCAGCCGTTCACCCTCGCGGAGACCACGGATGTGACGCTGCCGAACGGAGTGACTGCAGACAAGCTGACAAAAACCATGGATTTTGCGGCCGGAACCCTGAACTATTCCTATGAGGGACAGGTGTTGGGCAGCAGCAGCTTTGAATACACCGGCGTCTGGAACATAGAGCCTGAGACACAGCCGCAGACGACGGTTGAGTCAGAGTCGGAGAGTGAGACAGCAGCCGTGCTGACGGTAAAGAAAAGTGCGCCGTCCTGGGCAGCAGAAGGCACGGTTCCGGGAAAGATCTATCGATTTTTTGCAGTGATCGGCGGTGCCGTCGGCATTGGCTACGGATACATGGATCGGTTTATCAAGGCGCATACACTGATCGCAGTACTGATCGGTGCGGTGCTCCTGCTGGTATTTATTCCGATGCTGTTTGTCAATCGGAGCCGCAGCAGAAAGTATCGCCATATCATGGAGCTGCGTGAGGAGGAGATGCAGACACGCCGCCGCCTGGAGCGGGAGATCGAAGAAAAGTCTGCAGCACAGATCGAGGCAGAACTCAGAGCCTATGAGCTGGAGAGCCGCCTGAAAGCAGAGAGAAAACGGCAGCAGAATCCGGAAAAGGGAGAGGCAGCAGAGCAGGAAGCGGTCGAAGCAGAAGTACAGAGCACAGCTGCAGAGGCAAATGCGGAACAGCCGGTATTTGAAAGAATCCAGGAAGAAGAAAAGGTCGGATCAGTGAAAACGCCGGAGAACGACGGCGGAAGAATGTGGAGTTCGGAGGCAGAGCCGACAGATGCCGAGGATGAGTTCCAGGATGAATTTATTGAAATTTCGGTGGATGAGACCGGAAAATAAGCGGATGGGAGGAGTTAATCTATGAATTGGGTTGCACCGATTAAGGATGAAGAGACACTGCAGAGATTTAAGAATGCACTGCGCGAGGTGGACGATAAGTATTATATTCTGTTTGAGATCGGCGTAGGCACGGGTATGCAGCTTCAGGAGATCCTGAAATTCAAAAACAAGGATATCCGTGGAAAAGATCAGATCGAAGCATGTATCGGAACGAAGAATGTGAAGAGGATCTTTGTGATTCCGGAAGCGTTAAAACAGATCATTACCGATTATACGGAAGGAAAGGATCCGGACGGATACCTGATCCAGGGACACAGCAATACACAGGCACCGCTCTCCAGAGAGCAGGCTTACCGTGTATTCAAGAGCGTCGGACGTGATATGGGACTGAATTCGATCGGTGCGCAGACCATGCGAAAGACCTTTGCATGGCGCTATTACCGAACGACCAACGATATTTATTATCTTCAGAACCTGCTCAATCATGCGTCACCGTCCATCACTTACCGCTACATCGGTGAGAAGCCGAATGTAGAGGTCGTGCTGAAGAAGATGACACCGGAGGAGAATGAGCGCAGCCGTTACCTTCTCTATAAGGACGGTGCCGGCAAGAAGCGTATCCGTGAGATCATCGATCTGTTCGCCATGCTCGAGAACGAACTGGATGATCCGTCAAACAATGACGCATTTTACGGTCGAGTAGACTGTCTTCTGACAGAAGTGGAGGAGCTGACCCGCAACTTCAAGGAGACGAAATAAATACCCGGTCGAGAAGTTCCTGAGCATGATCGACATCCATAAGTTTTGTTGTTTTTATGCAGAAATATCCGTGTCCTGCCTCCGTGTGGCGGACACGGATTTTTGATTTCAGATAACCGTGTTCTTCACAGCGGGCGAGACTGACGTAGTTGCGGCCGTTGGTGCCAAGCTGCGTCCAGCGCAGCATTTTTTTTGCATTGCGGTTACAGAGGTAGCAGCGTGTCTCCGTGACCTTTTTGTCTTTCATAAGTTCACGTTTGGAATCAAAGGTCATGGAGATAAATTTGGCGTAGCTGCCGAACTCGATGTAGACCTCCTCACTTCGTTTTGACGGAACACGGAAATAGTCGAAGGAACAGTAGGTATCGAGCAGCTGTGAGGGCAGCTTTTTGACTACCTCGGCTGTATAGGCAGCGTCGCACAGGGCACTGTGAAAACCGCCGTCCTGCGGAATCTGCAGGAAGTCCACGGCAAATTCCAGAGAGCGGCGCAGCTTGCCGTCCTCGAAGGAAAGGCTGAACAGCTTCTGGATGTCGTAGTATTTCAGCGGGAACGGAAAAAAGTTTTCCACGCTGTGGTAGCGCATATTTCTCTGAAGCTCCAGAAAATCCAGAGAACCCCAGATACAGAAATGAACATTTTCTCCGCACCAGAGACGGAAATCTTCGATGACTTCCGGGAACGGTGCGGCAGCCTCTAAAGTATCCATAGAGATGTGAATGATCTCTTTGGTACGAAAATGCAGCTGTTTATAGACCATGGGACGGATATAAGCATGGAAGCGGTCGATCTCCTCGCGGCGCTCATTCAGCTTGACGGCTCCGATCTCCACGATTTCAAAAGGAAGTCCGGGACACTCTCCGGATTTTCCGACTGGAGACTGATTCCACTCCAGATCAAAAACGATGTAATTCATAAAAATCCTCTCAGATATGGACTGCACAAAGATGGCAGCTTTTCTCGCAAACAGGCTTAGTATAGTCGTTTTTACCGGTCTCGTCAACTTGCATAGGGAAGCCGGAAAAGTTTCGGCAAAGTGCCATGAGTGTGGAAAACAGGGGGTGGAACATAGCTAATTCGTGCAGGTTTGGCCGGAAAGTTTGGCGTTTTGAGATATAGTATTTTGCGGAAAGATGGGCTATACTACGGGAGAAGCCAAAGTTAGACAGACAACTCGTAAGAACACAGTGATAATGCGGCGGAGCAGGAGGAAAACAAAATGGCAAGTTTATCATTAGAGCATATTTATAAAAGATACCCGAACGGATTTGAGGCAGTTAAGGACTTCAATCTGGAGATCGAAGATAAAGAGTTCATCATCTTCGTAGGACCGTCAGGATGTGGTAAGTCTACCACTCTTCGTATGATCGCAGGTCTTGAGGAGATCAGTGAGGGTACTTTAAAGATCGGTGACCGCGTAGTGAACGATGTAGAGCCGAAGGATCGTGATATCGCGATGGTTTTCCAGAACTATGCTCTGTATCCGCATATGACCGTTTACGATAATATGGCATTTGGTCTGAAGCTGAGAAAGGTTCCGAAGGAGACGATCGACAAGATGGTTAAGGATGCTGCAAAGATCCTGGATCTGGACAAGCTGCTGGATCGTAAGCCGAAGGCTCTTTCCGGTGGACAGAGACAGCGTGTAGCTATGGGACGTGCGATCGTTCGTGATCCGAAGGTATTCCTGATGGATGAGCCGCTGTCAAACCTGGATGCAAAGCTGCGTGTGCAGATGCGTATCGAGATCTCCAAGCTTCATCAGAGACTGGGTGCAACCATCATCTACGTTACACATGACCAGACAGAGGCTATGACTCTTGGTACCAGAATCGTTGTTATGAAGGACGGCGTGGTTCAGCAGGTTGATTCCCCGCAGAACCTCTACAATAACCCGGGCAACCTGTTCGTTGCAGGCTTCATCGGATCCCCGCAGATGAACTTCATGGATGCAGTTGTCAATGTAAAGGGCAACAATGTTTCTCTGAAGGTCGGCGCGCATGAGATCAAGCTTCCGGCAGCAAAGGGCAAGGCTCTGATCGACGGCGGATATGCTGGAAAGACCGTTGTTATGGGTATTCGTCCGGAGGACGTACATGATGATCCGGCATTCCTGGCACAGTCTCCGGATACCGTGATCGAGTCCACCATCCGTGTATACGAGCTGCTCGGTGCAGAAGTATTCCTGTACTTCGATCTGGAGGAGTTCCCGATGACCGCTCGTGTAAATCCGGCAACTACCGCAAGAACCGGCAGCACCGTGAAGTTCGCACTGGATGCAGATAAGATCCATGTATTTGACAAAGAGACAGAGAAGACCATCACCAACTAGGATCTGTCTTTGAAATTAAAAAGAAAGTATACGAAGGGAAACGTCTGAGGGCGTTTCCTTTTTTTTATGACAATAGAATGTTCTCGGAGCGTGCATTCTATTGTTTGTGCGAACAGCGACGAGAATGTTGTGCATTTTGTACAAAATCGAGTTTGATATTACGGAAAATCCGTCAATAGACAGTCGGAGCCTGGATATGTTAGTATGGCTGTAGTACAGGTGGACGGCTTCACAGCCGGTCGGAGAAAAAAGCTCCGGCACACAGAAAGGAGACTGCTGATGAATCTGCAGATGGAAGAGCTTTCGATTTCCAGAGTAAATCTCTATGAGCAGATCGCAGACCGTCTGGAGCAGCTGATCCTGGGAGCTGAGTTTGAGGAGGAGCAGAAGCTTCCGTCTGAGCAGGCTCTGGCCGATCAGTTCGGGGTCAGCAGAAATGTAGTCCGTGAGGCACTGAAGCTGCTGAAGGAGCGTGGGCTGATCGATTCCAGAAACGGAACAGGTTCCTATGTCAGAAAGCCGGAGGCGGAAAACCTGTCGGACGTGATCAGCCGTATGGTTGCGATGGACAACATCGATATCACGTATATTTATGATATCCGCATTATTCTGGAGACCGCAGCCTGTCGTATGGCAGCAGAGCATGCCACACAGGAGCAGCTGCAGGAGATGGAAGCACTGCTGGAAGGTCTGAAAGATCGGAACATCAGTGTGAATGACCGCAGAGAAAAAGATTTTGCGTTTCACGTGGCGATCGCGAAGGCATCGGGCAATCCGCTGCTGGAGATCCTGGTGAAGGCGATGAAGAACATCTTTATCGAGATGATCGAGAAGGGGATCTTTGTGATCGGCGGTATCGACGATGCGATCCGGAGGCATTCCAACATTCTGCAGGCACTGCAGGAGAGAGATGCCGCTGCCGCAGAGGCAGCGATGGAGGATCATCTGAGGTTCTCAAAAAAGAATGTGGAAAATTATGTCAGTGTACATACCGGGGAGGATGTATCTGACGGGCATTAACAAGCATCCATCGCCGAAGGGCGTTGAGATAAGATCGAAAAACGGGAGGAAGCAAGAATGAAAAAGAAAGTTTTGGCAGCAGTATTAACCGCAGGTATGGCACTTTCCATGTTTGCAGGAATGAGCGTTTCTGCTGAGGATCTCGGCGATCCGGTAAAGCTGACAGTGACCCTGACCGCAGTATCTACCGATACACATGCACAGGCTATGCAGAAATTCAAAGAGTATGTAGAAGAGACCTCTGGTGGAAATATCGAAGTTGACCTTTACACCGATGCAGCTCTGTTTGCACAGGAAGAGGAAGTAGCAGCAGTTGTTATGGGCGATGCAGATATGACTCTGACCAGTGCATCCTGGCTGACCACAGGTTCTCCGTGGGTATCCATGTTTACCGCAGGTTATCTGTTCAACAGCTATGATCATATGACCACCACCTTAAACGGTGAGGTAGGACAGGAAGTATTCCAGAAAATCTCTGACGAGCAGGGACTCCTTCCGCTCGGCGCATGGTATCTTGGATCCAGAGAGATCTCTCTGACAGATGACAAGGAGATCAAGACTCCGGAAGACCTCAACGGCGTGAACTTAAGAATGCCGAACACCGATGCATGGCTGTTCCTTGGTGAGGCTCTCGGTGCTAACCCGACTCCGGTTTCCTTCTCTGAGCTGTATGTTTCCCTGCAGACCGGCGTAGTTGACGGACAGGACAACCCGCTGGGAACTGTTGAGAGTGCAAAGTTCTATGAGGTTCAGAAGTCCATCACCGTTACCAACCATCTGGTTGACTCTGTATGGCCGGCAATCAACAATGCTAAGTGGGAGTCTCTGACAGACGCTCAGAAGCAGATCGTAAAAGACGGTATCGAAGTAGGAAGAGAGTACTGCGATTCCACCAACCTTGAGAAGGAAGCTACACTGCTTGACTTCTTCAGAGAGCAGGGACTTTCCGTTTACGAGGCAGATATCCCGGCATTCCAGGAGCACGTACTGAACTACTACCTTGACAATGCTATTTCTCAGGATTGGGATATGGATACCTATGATAAGGTAGCTGAGATCGGTAAGCAGTTTGTAAAATAATCAGATCGCAGGATGCCCGAAAAGGGCAGAGTGATTAGTCTGAATCATGATCCTGCATTCGCCCGTACAGCCCTTTCGGCTTCTGGACGGATGCGGGATTTCTCAAGTTGTAAGGAGTTTTTTGAATATTATGAAAAAAGCAGTCAAATTTATTCAGAATCTCGTGGAGCTGTATATTCCGATCATCGCATTTCTGATCATGTTCTGCGTGTTCGTTATCCAGATCGTTGCGAGATATATCTTCAACAATCCGGTAAAGTGGGCATATGAAGTGACGGTCATGGGTTATCTGTGGATGGTTATCCTCGGTGCCTGCTATGCTTACCGTGACAGAAGCCATGTTACTTTTACCCTGATCTATGACAAGCTCCCGGTAAAGGGAAAGGCAGTCTGCGGATTCCTCGGAAATCTGCTGATGTTCATCGCATTTGCGTACATGTTTGTACCGAGCTGCAAGATGATCGCGCAGATGAAGATGCAGGTGACCAGTGTGCTGAAGATCGGACTGAATGTAGTGTATGCACCGTTCATTCCGTTTATGGTCATCATCATGCTCTATATCCTGATCGATATGTATAATGAAGTTATGGTATTCACCGGCCTGGGCGGTGAGGAAGCAGTGAAAAAGATGCTGAATGATACAAAGAGCGAGACACAGGAGGCGATCGACGCAGCCCTTGCTCAGGAAGAAAATGCAAAGGAGCAGATCAAATAATGAATATAAGTACCGCGTTATTAGTATTTCTTTTGATTTTTATACTGATCTTTGTCCTGCGTATGCCGATTCCGATGGGTATGATGACCGCCTGCGTTTTCTATTTTATCGTAACCGGTGAGAGCCCGAAGATGGTAGCTCAGCAGACCTTAAAGACATTCTACACAAACTACACGATCATCGCAGTTCCGCTGTTCATTTTTGCGGCAAACGTTATGAACAGTGGTAAGGTAACAGAAAAGGTTTTCGGTTTTGCGATGGGATTTGTCGGCCGTTTCAAGGGCGGTCTCGGACACGTAAACGTACTTGCGTCTCTGGTATTCTCCGGCATGACCGGTTCTGCGATCGCCGATGCGAGCGGACTGGGCAAGATGGAGATCGATGCGATGAGAGCAGAGGGTTATGACGACGGCTTCAGCTGTGCGGTAACAGCTGCATCCGCAACGATCGGTCCGATCTTCCCGCCGAGTATTCCGATGGTCATCTACTCCATGCTTTCCGGAGCATCCGTAGGTGCGCTGTTCATGGGCGGTATGGTACCGGCGATCCTGCTGGCACTGGCACTGATGGTCTACATCATGTTCATGGCACACAGAAGAAACTACCCGATCAGTGAGAAGGTCGGTTTCAAGGACTTTTTAAAGTACACCTTCAATGCCATCCCGGCGATCCTGACTCCGGTCATCCTGCTGGTTGGTATCTACACCGGTATCATGACTCCGACCGAGGCAGGTGCGGTTGCAGGACTGTATGCCCTGATCGTTGCTGTTGTCGGTTACCGCGTACTGAAGTGGGACGGCTTTAAGCAGGTCCTGATCGATACTGTAAAGAGTACCGGTTCCGTATCTATCATGATCGGTGCCGCAACAACGATTTCCTATATTGTAGCAAAAGAGCATCTGGCAGTGACCGTTGCAAACTGGATCACCGGATTTACAGATAACAAATATATCTTCCTTCTGATCGTAAACTTCGCGATCCTGATCCTTGGTATGTTTATCGATACCTCCGTTATCCAGGTAGTCTTCGTGCCGATCCTGCTTCCGATCGCAACCGCATTCGGTATTGATCTGGTACACTTCGGACTGGTTGTTATCTTTAACATGATGATCGGACTGTCCACACCGCCGTTCGGTATGCTGCTGTTCATCACCAGCGGTGTTTCCGGCACTCCTCTGAAGGATGTTATCAAGGAAATATGGTTCCCATTGGCGGCGATGCTGCTCGTCCTTGTAGTCATCACTTATATCCCGGAAGTTGTTCTGTTCCTGCCGAAAGTGATCTTAGGATACGCAGGCTGATCTGCGTGATCTGACAGCTTTTGCAAACAGAGATTCAGTTGACAAATCCACCTCATTATCTTATACTCAGCATTGTTTAGGATAAGAGGTGGAGACTGTCATAGTGCATCGATGCGTCCCTTAAAGAGGGAGCCCGCCCTGCATTATTTATCCTTTAAAGCAGTGTAATACCCCAAATAGAAACCACCGTTTTATTCTGACCATGTGTCGGATAAGACAGGTGTTTTTTTTTGGATATTTCTTATCCAAAGGATTTTGAAAGGAGGGAGCTTTTGAAATGTATGTGTTGTATTTTGTGCTCTGGGTGATCTTTAACGCAAATCTGACGCTGGAGGTCTGCCTTTTCGGTCTGGTCATCGCGGCAGTCGTATTTGCATTCACCTGTAAATTCATGGGGCACAGTCTGCAGAAGGAGAGAGAGATCTACCGTCGAATGGGAAGATTCCTTCGCTATCTCTGGGTACTGATCAAGGAGATCGCCAAGGCCAACCTTGCGGTAGTACGACTGATCCTTACACAGAAGGAAGAACTTCGACCGGTAGTCGTGCGTTTTCCGTCAGATATGAAGACAAATCTTGGAAAAACGCTGTTGGCAAATTCTATCACCCTGACTCCGGGAACGATCACCGTATCTCTGGAGGATGGCAGCTATGAGGTCCACTGTCTGGACGAAGATCTGGCTGAGGGTATGGACCGGTCAGAGTTTGTAACGCTTCTGAAAGATCTTGAGAGGAGGGATGCATAATGGGCGCAGGTATACCGGGACTTGAACAGGCTTACCATGTGCTGTTTGTGGCATGCCTGGTGGTACTGGCAGTATTTCTGATGCTGTGTCTGGTACGTGCAATTATCGGACCGCGTATTGCGGATCGTCTGGTAGCAGTCAATATGATGGGTACGATGATCATGGTCATCATCGGAATTCTGACTGTGATGCTGCAGGAGGGATATCTGGCGGATATCTGTCTGATCTATGCCATGATCAGTTTCCTTGCAGTCGTAGTGCTGACAAAGGTATACATGGGTGTATATCAGGAAAAGCACAGAGAGGAGGAGAAGAAAGATGGCAGCAATTGAGTGGATTCGTTTTCTGATCGGTGCCTTCCTTCTGCTCTGCGGAATGGCAATGTTCTTATTAGAAGTGTTCGGTGTCTTTCACTTTAAATATGTGCTGAACCGTATGCATGCGGCGGCGATGGGAGATACCCTGGGCATCGGCTTTTCGCTGTTAGGCCTGATCGTCATGAGCGGCTTCAATTTTACATCTCTGAAGCTGCTGTGTGTCATTGTATTTCTGTGGTTTGCCTCACCGGTATCCTCACATCTGATCGCCCGTCTTGAGGTGAGTACGGATGATGAGCCCGAGAAGCACTATCGCAGAATGCCGCTGAAGGAGCTGGAGAAAGAGCTGGCTCAGAAAAAAGAGGGGGAGGAGTAGTTATGCAGCTGTTTACCATTATGCTGCTGGGAATGCTCATCATCTGTGCGATCTCAGTCAGCCTTTCCAAAAACCTGCTGAATTCCATCCTGATCTATATGTCCTACAGTCTGATCATGTCTGTCATCTGGATCCTTCTGGAATCTCCGGATCTGGCGATCACAGAGGCAGCGGTCGGCGCAGGTATTACAAGCTTGCTGTTCTTCGTAACGCTGAAAAAGATTCATGCGATGATGAAGGACGAGGAGAGCGGGGAGGAGGAGAAGCATGAGTAAGAAGCTTCCCGAGACAGAATATCAAAAAACATTTTCCGGCAAATTCAGTCGCTGGCTTTCCGGTGAAAATGATCCGTATCTGGACCATATCGAGATGAAACCGCAGAAAAAGGCGATGAGTGCGGAGGCGATCAGAAAGAAACGTGAGAAGTCCAAGGAAAAGGGTGTGAAAAAATCCTTTGATCTGGAGAAAAACACGGAGCTGAAGCTGTTTCGCGGAGGTTATAAGATCTTCAGCGTGCTCTTCTGCCTGGCACTGATCTTTGTTCTGCTCACCGGTGTGTCAGGAATGCCGCCGTTTGGGCAGATGGACAATCCGGCAAACAATGAGGTCTCACAGCGTTATATCGAGAGTGGTCTGCAGGAGACCGGTGCGGTCAACATTGTTACCGGTATGATCCTGGATTATCGAGCATTCGATACACTGGGAGAGTCCCATGTACTGTTTATCGCCACCTGTGCCGTGCTGATCCTGCTGCGTCTGGACAAAGAGAGTCAGCAGAAGAAATTCGAGGCGAATGACCGCGGCTTTGAGCCGGAGAATGATGTCATTCTTCAGACAGTGACCAAAATCCTGATGCCGGCGATCGTTATCTTCGGTATTTACGTAGTGCTCTGCGGACATCTCGGACCGGGAGGCGGATTCTCCGGCGGTGCCGTGATCGGTGCAGGACTGATCCTGTATCTGAACGCCTTTGGTTTTGAGGACACCGAGAGATTTTTCAAACAGAGTACTTATAAAAAGATGAGCTTCGGAGCACTTGCCTGCTATGCACTGGCAAAGAGCTACTCCTTCTATACAGGAGCGAACCACATCGAGAGCATGATCCCGCTGGGAACTCCGGGCGCTATCTTAAGCAGCGGCCTGATCCTGATACTGAATATCTGTGTCGGCATTGTCGTTGCAGGAACCATGTACACATTCTTTGTTATGTTCAGGAAAGGAGGATATTAAAATGCAGATTTCAGGTTTGATCACCAATTATCAGGAAGCTGCAGCCATGATCCTTTTCTGTATCGGCTTCAGTAACCTGCTTCTGCAGAAAAATCTGATCAAGAAGATCATCGGACTGAACATCATGGATACCGCAGTTTACCTCTTCCTGGCTCTGAAGGGCTACATCGAGGGTCTGAAAGCCCCGATCGTTGTCAACGGAGTGCAGAGCGTAAATGCCTACATCAACCCGATCCCGAGTGGTCTGGTACTGACCGGTATCGTAGTTTCCGTGTCAGTTACGGCACTGATGCTGTCACTGACGATTCGTCTGTATCACAGATA
The DNA here is from genome assembly GCA_030527715.1 of Eubacteriales bacterium. GTDB lineage: Bacteria > Bacillota > Clostridia > Lachnospirales > Lachnospiraceae > Marvinbryantia. The sequence goes on along the minus strand of JAUNAF010000024.1, from coordinate 7,346 downwards.
TCACACACTGGACCTGGATGAGATCTCCACCAGACTGGAAAAGGAGGGACTGTAATGACTTTTGTACAGAACTTTCCTTTTATCTGTATTATCATGACACTGTTCGGCGGCCCGCTTTCTTCGATTCTCGGAAGAAAAAAGGCGAAGGTGCTGAACACAGCGATCATCACTGCAGTCGGACTGATGAATCTGGCAGTGCTTTCCTTTGTCATCGGCACAGGAGAGAGCTATGTTTACAGCATGGGTCACTTCCCGGCTCCGTGGGGAAATGAGATCCGTATCGGTGTGCTGGAAGCGCTGATGGCAGTGTTCTTCAGTGTCATCATGCTGCTGAGTATTCTCGGCGGTGTGAAGGAGCGTGAGGAACAGATCGAGGAATCCAAGCAGAATCTCTACTATATCATGGTTAATCTGCTGTTATCCTCACTGATCGCACTGATCTACACCAACGATATTTTTACAGCCTATGTTTTCGTCGAGATCAATACGATCTCTGCCTGCGGTCTGATCATGATCCGTCAGAACGGAAGAACGATCGTTGCGGGAACCAGATACATGATCATGAGTCTGCTGGGTTCCGGTATGCTGCTGCTGGGTATCAGCTTCCTCTACGGTCTGACCGGCGAGCTGCTGATGAGCAATATTCACGAGGCAGTAGTGAAGATCGTAGCTGAGGGCAGATATCACGATCCGCTGATCGTCTCTCTTGGACTGATGTCGATCGGACTGGCGATCAAGAGTGCGCTCTTCCCGTTCCATGCATGGCTGCCGGATGCCTACGGTTATTCCACAGTTTCGTCTTCTGCGATCCTGTCTTCCCTGGTATCCAAGGGTTATGTGTTCCTGCTGATCAAGATCTTCTACCGTGTCATCGGTTTTGATATCGTGGCACGGAGCCATATCATCGATGTACTTTTCGTATTCGGTGTCATGGGTATGATCATGGGTTCTGTCAGTGCGATCCGTCAGAGCAGTATCAGCCGAATGATCGCATATTCCTCGGTAGCACAGATCGGATATATCTATATGGGTCTCGGACTTGGCTCCACTGTCGGACTGGAGGCGACCCTGTATCATGTGATCTCCCATGCGGCTACAAAGTCCCTGCTCTTTATCGCAGCTTCCGGACTGACGGAGGTTTCCGATGACAGCACAGATTTCTTTGATCTGACCGGCGCGGGTTATCGCAACAAGCTTGCAGGTCTTGCCTTTACGGCAGGTTCTCTGTCTATGGTCGGTACACCGCTGTTCGCAGGCTTTATCTCAAAGCTGCTGTTTGCGGAGGCCGGTATCGGTCATACGTACAAGACACTGCCGACTATGATCGCACTGGCCATCAGTACGGTGCTGAACACGATCTACTTTATGAAAACCGTGATCCGTCTCTACACACCGGAAAGACAGAAGGTGGAAGAGAAGAAGCACTTTACAAGAATTCACTGGTGGAATGAGCCGCTGAAGTCAGCAACTCTGGTCTGCTTTATCGCACTGAACCTGGTGCTGGGACTCGGCTCTGCAAGAATTCTGTTTCTGATCAGAAATGGTCTGCGGATGTTTGGCTAAATGAGGAGGAAAAAATAGAATGAGCGTGGTTATTTTACTCGCAATTTTCCTGCCGATCATTGCTGGGACGGTGTCACTGGTTCAGCTGGCAGGAAAGAAAAACAAAGATGAGGAACCGTCACAGGAGCAGCTGACAAAGCTGCACTATAATGTGGCAAGAGTTCTGCTGATCACTGCAGCTCTGGCAATTTTTGCTGCCTGGAGAAGCGGCAGTGAGAACGGAGTTACACTGTTTTATCTGATGAAGGATATTCCGCTTTACTTCCATATCGATGATGTCGGCCGCCTGTTCGTGACCTTCATCAGTATTGTCTGGGTTCTGGCAGGAATCTATTCCTTTGAATATATGAAGCACGAGGGCAAGGAGCAGAGATTTTTCGGTTTCTACACCATCGTCTTCGGTGTGCTGATCGCACTCTGCTTTGCAGGAAATGTAGTTACCCTGTATCTGTTTTATGAGCTGATGTCTCTGACCACTGTGCCGCTGGTACTGCACAATGGCAGCAGAGAGTCCATCATGGCAGCACTGAAGTATCTGTTTTACTCCATGTGCGGTGCCTACATGGGTCTGTTCGGTATCTTCTTCCTGTATCGCTACTGTGATACCCTGAACTTTGTCGCTGGCGGTACCTTAAATACGGCACTGGCTTCCGGCAATACAAAGATCCTTCTGTTTGCAGTCTTCATGATGCTGGTAGGTTTCGGTGTGAAAGCAGGTATGTTCCCGATGCATGCATGGCTGCCGACAGCGCATCCGGTGGCACCGTCACCGGCTTCCGCAGTTCTCTCCGGTATCATCGTAAAATGCGGTGTGCTCTCCATCATCCGTGTGGTTTACTACATGGTTGGCGCTGACTTCATCCGCGGAACCTGGGTACAGACAGCATGGATGACTCTGACCCTGATCACGGTCTTCATGGGATCACTGCTTGCGTTCAAGGAAAAGATCTTCAAGAAGAGACTGGCTTACTCTACGGTCAGCCAGGCTTCCTACATCCTGTTTGGACTGGCAGCTCTGCAGCCGCAGGCAATGACCGGAGCGCTGCTGCATTCCGTATTCCATGCATTTATCAAATCTGCACTGTTCATGACTGCAGGTGTCTTCATTTATAAATGCCACAGAACACGCGTGGAGGAGCTCCCGGGCGTCGGCAGGGAAATGCCGAAGACGATCTGGTGCTACACCTTTGCATCACTTGCTCTGATCGGTATCCCGCCTGCAAGTGGATTTATCAGTAAATGGTATCTCGCAGAGGGTGCCTTAAATGCAGGCATCGGTGCATACGGCTGGATCGGACCGGTGGTACTGCTGATTTCCGCTTTATTGACCGCAGGCTACCTGCTTCCGGTGACGATCAAAGGCTTCTTCCCGGGAGATGCAGCAAAGGAATCCTATGAGAATCTGGAGCCGTCAAGACTGATGCTGGTTCCGCTCGCAATCCTTGCAGCACTGACTCTGCTTCTGGGTGTTTTCCCGAATCCGCTGATCAGCTTCGCAGGCAAGATTGCAGCCTCAGTAATGTAGGGAGGGACGCAGATGAATGCAGGATGGATGGCATTTGCCATTCTGTTTCCGATCCTTGGCGGTGTGCTGATTCCGCTGCTGCCGTTCGGAAATCGAAAACAGATGTTGATTTATGTGGAAAGCGTGGTTCTTCTGAACACGCTGGTGACTGTGAACCTTCTGCTTCACAGACCGCAGGAGGTGTTTACCGCCTTCCGTTTCACCGGTTATCTGAGTGTCAGCTTTCACATCGATGGTCTGGGAAGTGTGTTCTCCTGGATCGTAGCCCTGCTGTGGCCGCTGGCCACCCTGTACTCTTTTGAGTATATGAAGCATGAAGGGCATGAAAAGTATTTCTTTATGTTTTATACCGTCACCTACGGCATCACACTGGGAATTTGCTTCTCAGCCAATCTGCTGTCAATGTATTTCTTCTACGAGATGCTTTCTCTGGTGACTGTACCGCTGGTTATGCATACTCTGAGCAGAGATGCGATCCTGGCGAGCCGTACTTATCTGTACTATTCCATCGGAGGTGCAGCCTTCGCCTTTATCGGCATGGTCTTTGTGCTGAAATACGGTAGCGGACTGGATTTCGTACCGGGCGGCGTGCTGGATGAAAATCTGATCGGAAGCAATAAAAACGTGCTGCTGCTCGCTTTTGTGCTTGCCTTCTGCGGATTCTCCGTAAAGGCAGCAATGTTCCCGTTCTCAAAATGGCTGCCGAAGGCAGGTGTGGCACCGACGCCGGTAACGGCGCTGCTGCATGCGGTGGCAGTCGTTAAGGCCGGAGCTTTCGCAACGATGCGTGTGACCTACTACAGTTTTGGTGCAGATTTTCTGCGCGGAACCTGGGCACAGAAGGTAGTGCTTGCGCTGACGATCTTCACGATCGTCTACGGCTGCAGCCGTGCCGTGAAGGAGACACACGGAAAGCGTCGTCTGGCATGGTCCACGGTCAGCAACCTCTCCTATATTCTGTTCGGAGTGGCGCTGATGTCCCCGCTGGGACTGGCCGGTGCGCTCTGTCATATGGTCTTCCACGCAGTGATGAAGATCAGTGCGTTCTTCTGTGCAGGTGCGGTCATGTACAAGACCGGAAGAGACTATGTGCATGAGTGGGACGGACTGGGCAGAAAGATGCCGAAGGTCTTCACCGCATTTACCGTGTCTGCCTTCGCACTGATGGGTGTGCCGGGACTGTGCGGCTTCATCAGTAAATGGCAGCTGGTCCGCGCTGCGATCGACAGCGAGTCCGTGCTTGGCTATGTCGGCATCGGAGCACTGCTGATCTCCGCACTGCTGACCGCGATCTATATGCTGACGGTTGTGATCAGAGCATTCTATCCGGGCAAGTCCTTTGACTACAGCACCCTGGAAGGCATCGAAGATCCGAACTGGATGATGTGTCTTCCGCTGTTCTGCTTTACCGCTGCTATTGTGATTTTTGGAATACATTCTGCACCGCTGGTTGAAGCTCTGACGAGCATTGCCTCGGTGGTAGGATAGAAGGGAGTGCGATAGAAAATGATTTTAAATTTTATAGTATTTTTCCCGTTCGTCGGAGCACTCCTCAGCTGGATCGCCGGCAGGAAGGATGAGAAGACCCGTGCCTATGCGACGGATCTGATCGTGGGTCTGGAGTTTCTCTGCACCCTGATCCTGCTGTGTTCCGCAGCGATGATGGCTTCTGAAACCGGAAATCCGGAGATCGGATATTCTTCCTATATTGCCGGAATCTGCGGCTTCGGCCTGCACTTTACCACAGACGGCTTCCGTGTGCTCTATGTGACGATCGGCGGTCTGATGTGGATGATGACAGGAATCCTCTGCAGAGAGTATTTCCTGCATCACAAAAACCTTGCCAGATTTTATGTATTCTTCCTGCTGACAGAGGGAGCGACGATGGGTGTCTTCCTCGCAGCGGATCTGTACACGATGTTTATCTTCTTTGAGATCATGTCCTTCATCTCCTATGTGTGGGTGGCGCAGGAGGAGAATGCTCCGTCCCTGCGTGCAGCAGAGACCTATCTGTCAGTGGCAGTCATCGGTGGTCTGGTGATGCTGATGGGTATTTTCCTGCTGTATGACCGTCTGGGAACTCTGACGATCAGTGAGCTGCATGCTGCGGCAGCAGGAGTGGAGGATCGCACGGTGCTGTATATTGCCGGCGGCTGCCTCTTCTTTGGATTCGGTGCGAAGGCAGGTGCCTTCCCGCTGCACATCTGGCTGCCGAAGGCACATCCGGTTGCTCCGGCTCCGGCATCTGCACTGCTTTCCGGTATCCTGACCAAGACCGGTATCTTCGGTATCCTGGCTGCAAGCTGCAACATCTTTCTGCATGACGCAGCCTGGGGACGTGCAGTGCTTCTGATCGGTGTGCTGACCATGTTCGGCGGCGCAATGCTGGCGGTCTTCTCGATCGATCTGAAGCGTACGCTTGCCTGCTCCTCCATGTCCCAGATCGGATTTATTCTGGTGGGTGTCGGCATGCAGTGTCTGCTCGGCGAGGAGAATGCGCTTGCGGTGCGCGGTACTTTCCTGCATATGGTAAACCATTCTCTGATCAAGCTGGTGCTCTTTATGGCAGCCGGTGCGATCTACATGAAGACACATGCACTGGATCTGAACAAGATCCGCGGCTACGGCCGCAAAAAACCGCTGCTGAAGGTGATCTTCCTGATCGGCGCACTTGCCATCGGAGGTATCCCGATGTTCTCCGGCTACATCAGCAAAACACTGCTGCATGAGAGCATCGTAGAGTATTATCACCTTACCCACAGCGGCATCATCAAGCTTGCTGAGTGTATTTTCCTGTTCAGCGGCGGTCTGACAGTCGCATATATGACAAAGCTGTTTATTGCGATCTTCGTGGAGAAAAATGAGGATATTGAGCAGCAGAGCAGATTTGATACAATGAAGTCTTACATGAATATCGAGAGCACCTTTGCTCTGCTTGGCAGTGCGGTGATCCTGCTGATCTGGGGACTCTTCCCGGGAAGACTGATGAACCGTGCAGCCGCCTTCGCACAGAGTTTCATGCATCTGGAGGAGGCAGGAGAGGCAGTACATTACTTCAGTCTGACAAACCTGAAGGGTGGTCTGATCTCCATCGCCATCGGTGCACTGGTATATGTATTCTTCATCCGCAAAGTGCTGATGAGCAAGAACGAGGAAGGCACTTATGTTTACGTAAACCGCTGGCCGGCATGGCTGGATCTGGAAAACCTGATCTACCGTCCGCTGCTGCTGAACATACTGCCGACCCTGTGTGAGCTTCCGTATCAGGCACTGCTGTTGTTAAAGCCGATCGTGACCAAGGCAGTTCCGGTGATCGTTCATGTGATCTGCCGTACCCTGGACAGCGGTATCGACTGGGCAGTCGTAGGTCTGAGAAAGTCCGTCTACAAGGACAGCCCGCTTCCGCAGGAGCTGGCAGAGGGAACTGCCTTTACGAAGGCACTCGGAACCATCATGAACTTCTTCAGAGATCTGCTGAATGCGACGGTCCGCAGAAGCAATCCGATCTCCAGAAACTATGTACACACCCTGGCGATCCGACACGAGGAATTCCGCGAGAACAATATCATCATCGCGAGAACCATCTCCTTCGGACTGTTCCTTGCAGGTGTCGGTTTCTGTTTGACGATGTTCTACCTCCTGTGGTGGTAGGGAGCCGCACGGGCACACTGATGCTTAGATGAGAATGCCTGGATGACCGGAACGCAGATAAGCTGAGAATGTTAGCTTTACTTTCCAGCAAATCTCGACTCAGAAGCTTCAGGTACAGCGGAAATGAAGAAAAATCAAGATCCCGCTGTATTTTCAGAGTCGGATACACCGAGAATCAGAAAAATTGAAAATTCCGCCGTATATTAGCCTGGAAAATCACATGCAGATACAGCGGAAAATAAGAAAAATCGAAAATCCGCTGTATGACTATCTGTAAAAAGGCGTCTGAATACAGCGGAAAAAAGGAAAAGAAGAGATTTTAGTGCACCGCCTGAGCGGGATACATCGAGAATCAGAAAAACTGAAAATTCCGCTGTATCGCCGACACTGGCGCTATCGGAGATAAAAGGAGCATATCACATTTTGTGATATGCTCCTCAGACTGTAGACAAAGCAGGTGTGAGAAACCGTTCTCACACCTGCTTTTCTGTATCTAATTGATTGTTTTAGAGTCTTAAGCAAAAAAATGACCTATATCTAGGCCATTTTTAAGTTCGCCGATTGTAAAATGAAGTTGCACACTTGATAAAAAAACGATCCATAGGAT
>JAUNAF010000100.1 GCA_030527715.1 Eubacteriales bacterium | reverse complement strand
CTTTTTTACCTATAAAAGCCATGTTTTCATATAGAAATTAGACAAAGTGACGAAACTGTGCTACAATTTCAGCATGTTGGTAGTAAAAAAAGGGGGGAAAGCATGAAAAAGAAAATCGTATATGCACTGACAGCAGCAATGATGATCGGAGCGATTTACTGCGGAAGCAGTACCGCTGTATCTGCTTCCACAGAAGCGGCGAAACCTGCCTCTGGGGCAGAACAAGCGGCATCTTCTGCGGAGACTGCGGCAGACGGTCAGACTGAGGAGAACGTGTACAGGAATCCGCTGACCGGTGAAATAACTGAGACGGATATCTCAAATAAGAGACCGATCATTGCGATGCTGAACTCCATCCATCAGGCACTTCCGCAGAGCGGCAACAGCAGTGCGGATATGCTCTTTGAGGTTCCGGAGGAGGGCGGTATTACACGTGTTATGGCCGTTTATCAGGACCCGACCGATGTGGGAAATATCGGCACGATCCGCTCCACCCGCCAGTATTACGTTTATCTGACGATGGGCCTTGACGGTCTCATGGCACACGCAGGAACCGGAATTTATGCGCAGGAAGTTCTCGACAATGAGGATTACTTCACATTGGATTTCATGAAGATCAGCAGTATCTACTGGAGAGATGACTGGAGAAAGAACAATATCGCCACAGAGCACTCCCTCTATACCTCCAGTGAAAATATTCAGGAGTACCTGGACAGTCATGAAGATATCCGCACGGAGCACGAGGAAGAATTTGTCAGCCCGTATACCTTCACGGAAGATGCGACTCCGCTTGAAGGTGAGGATGCAAACCGGATCGAGGTCACCTTCTCCGATTACAAAAAGACTGAGTTTGACTATGACAAGGAGAGCGGCGAGTATCTGGTTTCCTTCTTTGATGACGAGCCCTACATGGATGAAAATACAGACACTCAGGTTTCTGTGAAAAATGTGATCGTTCTGCCCACAGTACAGGAGGATCAGGACGACGGTCAGCATCAGAAGTTTGATCTCTCCGAGGGCATTGCATACTTCGCATGCAACGGAAAGTATGAACAGATCTCCTGGCATAAGGGAGAGATGTATGATCCGCTCGTATTTACAAAGGCGGACGGAAGTCAGCTGGATCTCAACGTCGGTCAGACCTATGTCTGCATTCTGGACGATGATCAGCCGATCAGCTTTTCCTGATAAAAAAAAGAGGTGATACGTGAGAAAACGTACCACCTCTTTCTAAATCATTCAGAAAGGAGTGAAGGGAAATGAAAACAAAACTTCTTCTCGGCCTTACCTCAGTTGTTCTGCTCGCGGATGCAGCTCTTGCCATCCGAAACCACCGGCTGAACCAAAAAATAGAGGTGGTCGATCTTGTTTCCCGGGATCAGTCCCAGGAGGCACGTCCGGCACAGCCGCAGGGTAAAATGAGACCGTTCGATGAGATCGGTAAGCCAATTTCGTCCGCTTCCACATGAGTGGGGGCGGATTTTTTTAATGCCGTCTTCAGCATATAGGTCAAAACTCCCGGCTGCAGTCCCGTTGTATAGGAGCTGATCAGGAAAAAGAGCGGCTGATCGGAGAGAAGCTGGGTACAGAGCTCAATGAGCGGGAATACCGTGTCCTCGATTTTCCAGATCTCACCCTTGGGTCCCCTTCCATAGGAGGGAGGATCCATGATGATCGCATCATAGTGATTGCCTCTGCGAATCTCACGCTGTACAAATTTTGTGCAGTCATCAACCAGCCAGCGGACACTCTTGTCGGAGAGACCGGAAGAGGCAGCGTTTTCCTTTGCCCAGCCGACCATGCCCTTTGAGGCATCTACATGAGTTACGGATGCACCCGCAGCAAGCGCCGCACAGGTGGCACCACCGGTGTAGGCAAAGAGATTGAGCACGCGGACGGGACGTCCGGCATTACGGATCAGATTTCCGAACCAGTCCCAGTTTGCTGCCTGCTCCGGAAAAAGACCCGTATGCTTAAAGCTGAAGGGCTTCAGATTAAAACGCAGATCGCCGTAGGAAATGGTCCAAGCCTCGGGAAGAGAGAAAAATTCCCAGCTGCCGCCTCCCTTACTGCTTCTGGTGTAATGTGCGTTCGGTTTTCTCCACCCATGCAGCGTGCGCTCTGTCTTCCAAATTACCTGAGGATCCGGTCTGACAAGCAGATAGTCTCCCCAGCGCTCCAGTTTTTCTCCGTCAGAAGTGTCCAGCACTTCGTAATCTTTCCAGTGATCAGCAAGATACATAATAGCCTCAACTCTTTCTATCCATGAATTACAGATTTAGATCTGCAATGTTTTTCAGCGGTAAACCTATAGTACCCCGAGGCGCCTCCTTTTGCAAGCAATGGCTTCATTGTTGAATGGAAAGGGGTCAGTGAATATGAAAATGATATAACAGCTATCTCAAACAGGCATTAGACAGAAAAATTTCTTTCGCATAGAATGTAACTTGCGCGCTGAATCGCGGCAGAAAAGGTCGCGTTACGATATAAGGAGGACAGATATGAAAGCATATAAAGAAATGACAGCAGAGGAGCTCACGGCGGAACAGCAGCGCTTGGAGAAGCAGTTTCAGGAAGTGAAGGCAAGAGGACTGAAGCTTGATATGTCCAGAGGCAAACCTTCAAAGGCTCAGCTGGAGCTTTCAAACGATATGATGGATGTTCTCCATTCCGGCATCGATTTTGATGATGAGACGGGAACGGACTGCAGAAATTACGGCATCCTTTACGGTATTCCGGAGGCAAAGCGTCTGATGGGCGAAATGTCCGAGGTGAATGCGGATGACATGATCATCTATGGAAATTCCTCCTTAAATGTCATGTTTGACTCCATTTCCCGCTCTTATACACACGGTGTCTGCGGCAGCATACCCTGGTGCAAGCTGGACAAGGTCAAATTTCTGTGTCCGGTCCCGGGCTATGACAGACATTTTAAGATTACAGAGCATTTCGGGATCGAGATGGTCAATATTCCGATGACTCCGAACGGTCCGGATATGGATCTGGTTGAGGAATATGTCAATCATGATCCTTCAGTCAAGGGAATCTGGTGTGTGCCGAAATACTCAAATCCTCAGGGATACACTTATTCAGAGGAGGTCGTAAAGAGATTTGCTGCGCTGACACCTGCAGCAGATGATTTCCGTATCTACTGGGATAACGCTTATTCCATCCATCATCTCTATGATGAGCCGGAGAGACAGGATTATCTGCTTGAGATCCTGTCGGAGTGCAAAAAGGCGGGACATCCGGATATTGTTCTGAAGTTCATCTCCACATCCAAGGTTACGTTCCCGGGCTCCGGTATTGCTGCGGTTGCCGCATCGAAAAAGAATCTGGATGACATCGGCGCACATATGACTGTCCAGACGATCGGTCATGATAAGCTGAATCAGCTGAGACATGTCAGATTTTTCGGGGATATGGATCATATGCATCAGCACATGTCCAGACATGCGGAGATCCTGAGACCGAAGTTTGAAATGGTGGAAGATACGCTCGAGCGCGAGCTTGGCGGCCTGGGAATCGGATCCTGGACGAAGCCAAACGGCGGTTATTTCATTTCCTTTGATGCGATGGAGGGTTGTGCGAAGGCGATCGTTGCGAAAGCAGCGGAGGCCGGAGTCAAGATGACCGGTGCAGGTGCAACCTACCCGTATGGAAAGGATCCTAAGGACAGCAATATCCGTATTGCACCGAGCTTCCCGACACTCGAGGAGCTGAGAGAGGCGACAGAGGTTTTTGTCCTGAGCGCGAAGCTTGTCAGTGTGGAAAAACTTCTTGAAAAATAAATAAACATCAGAGATTCCCGTTGAAGAATATGAGCTCCCGGACAGGTCATTGAAAAATGAAAACCTGCCGGGAGCTTTTTATGTCTCCATACAGGCGCTGACGGATTGCGTGAAATTCCTGATTGCGTTAACATAGAAGAAAGAGGATCGGGAAGGAGTCCCGCCGATCCGTCCGAAAGAGAAAAGAAAGGAAAAGTGGTAATTCCTTACCCGGGATTACCATACAAGTTATATATGAAGAAAGAGAACCGGAAAAAGGGAATGGGAGTTATCAGCTGGATCATCCTGATTGCGGCACTTGGCGTATTCTGCTATGCGGGTTATCAGCTGTTTACGATCTTCAGTGCCTATCATGAGGCGGACAGCGAGTATGATGAGATCCGGACATCGTATACAAGTAGTGTGGATCCGGAGCCTTCCTCTGATGAAGAAGCACCTGAGGCGGAGGACGGGACAGAGACACTCAGCCCGCCGATCGAGATCGACTGGGAGCAGCTTCAGGGAGTGAATGCGGATATCGTCGGCTGGATCTATGTGGAGGCGGAGCCGGAGATCAGTTATCCGATCTGTCTGGGAAGTGATAATGAGTATTACCTGCATAATACCTTCGAGAAGACCTACAATTTTGCGGGATCTATCTTCCTGGATTATCACAACTCCTCCGATTTTTCGGATCCGGTCTCGATCCTTTACGGTCACAATATGAAGAACGGAAGTATGTTCGGAAGGCTGAAGCGTCTGAAAAGCCAGGAGGAATATGATTCTGCTCAGAATTTCTGGATCCTGACGCCTGAGGCGGATTACTGCTATCATATTTATGCTGCCTTCGATACGGCTGTGGATTCCGCTACCTATACCCTGTTCTCGGGAGCGGGAGATATTGTGAAGGAGTGGGAGGAATCGATCTATTCCCAATCCGTGATCGGAACAGAGGAAGAGTTTTCGGCAGAGGATCATTCCGTGATCCTTTCCACCTGCACTTCCTCTGACAGCTATCGCTGCGTTGTGATCGGTAAAAGAATCGCAGAACTTACGCATGAATCCTGACAGACAAGCAGTGTCGAATTTCAAACCCGCGGAGTGTAAAGCAAAACGGAGATTGACGATCTGCCGGTGGAAAGAGAGAACAATCAAAACCGCTGAGCATCATGCGAACGGAGAAAGGATGTGCCTATGAGTAAAATCGAAGAACTGCAGCAGATTATTGACAGTCATAACAAAATTGTGTTTTTCGGAGGTGCGGGTGTATCCACGGAGAGCGGGATACCGGATTTTCGGTCTCAGGACGGTCTTTACCACCTGAAATATAAATATCCGCCGGAAACGATCGTCAGCCATACCTTTTTCCGTGACCGCACGGAGGAATTTTATGAGTTTTATAAAGACAAGATGCTGGCGCTTTCCGCACAGCCCAATGCGGCGCACAGAAAGCTTGCGGAAATGGAGCAGAAGGGCAGGCTGACTGCGATCGTGACTCAGAATATCGACGGTCTTCATCAGAAGGCAGGCAGCAAAACCGTCTATGAGCTTCATGGCTCCGTCCACCGCAATTACTGCACAAAGTGCGGAAAGTTTTTTGATGCTTCTTATATAAAGGCGGCGTCCGGAGTGCCGAAGTGCGATGACTGCGGAGGGCTGATCAAGCCGGATGTCGTGCTCTATGAGGAGGGCCTGGATCAGGATGTTATTAACGGTGCGGTCAGGGCTATTTCCGAGGCTGACTGTCTGATCATCGGAGGCACCTCTCTTGTCGTCTACCCGGCAGCGGGACTCATTGATTATTTCCGCGGAGACAAGCTGGTCGTTGTCAATAAATCACTCACGGGACGGGATCGTTATGCGGATCTGGTCATCAGTGAGCCGATCGGCGAAGTATTCTCAAAGCTTGTGATCCGGTAAAACGTCTTTCTGCTGCAACAGCTTATGCAGCAGCAGCAGAAGTGCATGCAGGCCGGACCGGTCACGATTGACCGCCATCGGGTATGCGTATCAATTTTCTGTATAAATTTTCGGGGAACGGGAGAAGAAAATCGCTTGTTATTTTATTTGCTGCATGCTATACTATGAATTCGTGAGAATTTCTAATAATAGTTCCTTGTCTTCCGCACAGTCGGAAGGCCTAAGGCCAAAAGGAGGAAAACAGCATGAAGACTTATGAACTTGCACTGGTTGTCAATGCAAAAATTGATGACGAAGCGCGCGCAGCTGCTGTCGATCAGGCAAAGGCATTAATCGAGCGTTTCGGCGGACAGATCGGTGAGATCGAAGAATGGGGAAAGCGTAAGCTTGCTTACGAGATCCAGAAGATGAATGAAGCTTATTATTACTTCATTCCGTTCGATGCAGAGACTTCTGCACCGGCAGAGATCGAGAAGAGACTGAGAATCCAGGAAAATGTTCTCAGATATCTGATCGTTGCAAAGGATGAAAATGATACATTCTCTGTAGCACCGGAGAAGACAGCAGAAGCTGCACCGGCAGAGGAAGCTCCAGAATAATCAGAGCGGATAAAAGAGGAAAGAACTCCCCATTAACCTGACACTTCCATGAATTGAAAAGAGGGAAAACTATGAATGTTGTAATCTTAATGGGACGTTTAACCCGTGATCCGGAAATCAGATACTCTTCAGGAGACAGCTCTACAGCGATCGCACATTATCGTCTGGCCGTTGACCGCAGATTTAAGAGAGACGGACAGCCGGATGCAGATTTCTTTGACTGTGTATGCTTCGGACGTTCCGCAGAGTTTGCAGAGAAGTACCTGCATCAGGGCACAAAACTGGTTGTTCAGGGAAGACTGCAGAACGATAATTATACAGATAAGGAAGGTCGCATGGTCTACCGCAATCAGATCGTGGTAGAGAACCAGGAATTTGCGGAGAGCAAGGCTGTCAGCCAGGCAAACAGCGCAGCATATGCTGCTTCAAGACCTGCAGCAGCTCCTGTGCAGGCAGCTCCGGCACCTGCTTCAGAGGGAATCGATGGATTCATGAACATCCCGGGTCAGATGGAAGATGAACTTCCGTTCAGCTAAAGCGGAAGAATTGAATTGAAAGGAGACCATGAAGATGGCTTATCAGAAGAGCGAAGGCGGATTCAAGAGAAGAGGCGGATTCCACAGAAGAAAGAAAGTTTGCGTATTCTGCGGTAAGGACAACGATATCAGCTACAAGGATGTCAACAAGCTTAAGAGATACATCTCTGAGAGAGGAAAGATCCTTCCGAGAAGAATTACAGGCAACTGCTCCAAGCATCAGCGTGAGCTGACAGTTGCAATCAAGAGAGCTCGTCATCTTGCAATTCTTCCGTATGTTCAGGACTAAAACGTAATCATAAAGGGACTGCCGATTTCGGCAGTCCTTTTTGTTTGCGGGAATGCCGCATACCGATCAGCGGATCGGGACAGGAAATTTCTGCCAAAAAGAAGTGCAGGTTTCCTCCT
>JAUNAF010000099.1 GCA_030527715.1 Eubacteriales bacterium | reverse complement strand
ATTCAGACTCATACTCGGATTCAGTCTCTGTTTCATCCTCTACATAGGTATTTGTGATCGTAAAGGTTGTAACACCATCCTTGGTGACTTTGGATTCATAGTCTCCCGGAACATTCAGCTCCTTGACACTCCAGTTTGCCGTTCCGTCCAGTCCCTCTTCTGAATACTGCCAGTTATTGGAGGCATTCAGATGAACTGTTTTATAAACGGCAGTTCCATTAAGTATCTGTGCATCGATCTGCTCCGGACGTTTTCCATGCTTGTTATTATTGTCTTTCCAGATCTTGTAGATCACAAGCTTCACTGTTTCCGGCTTCAGCTCTGTGAGCGTTCCCTTCGGCTGGCAGCTGATCTCTCTTGTGATGCCCGTCTCTGTCATTCTCGGAATCGGGATCAGATAGGATTCTGTCTCGAAATGATAATTCAGCTGACGGTCATCTTCCGCTGTGTTTGTCTGCTTGACAAAGTACAGCGCATCAGCAAGGCCGCTAAACTGCACCTTTCCGTTTTCATCTGTAACCTGTGTTGAGATGCTTTCCGGATGCTGGGTCTCGATGTGCTTATCCAGCGCCGCAACTACTTTGCTGGAAACAGCATCCTCTCCCAGATCATCCAGTGAGATCCCCAGTGATGCAAATGCACTGGTCAGCTTAAAACTGTTATTATCCGCATTTACATCTGCGATTTTATAAAGGGACAGCTTCACACCCTTTACCGGCTTTTTCGTTGCCGTATCAAGCTGTGTAATCTGAATGGATCCGCCCTCTGCTTTTGCAGATACAGGCACTGCCGAAAAAATCAGGAAGGCAGTTATGACCATCCATATATATCTGAAAAATGCCTTTGATTTTTTCATGTTCTCATCCTTCCCTTACTAATCAAAGCTA
Organism: Eubacteriales bacterium; assembly: GCA_030527715.1. Taxonomy (GTDB): domain Bacteria; phylum Bacillota; class Clostridia; order Lachnospirales; family Lachnospiraceae; genus Marvinbryantia. Next base: position 6,455 of record JAUNAF010000099.1, on the reverse strand, counting down.
TTTACTGTCGTTCGTCTTGTTCCTTTGCTGAAAGTCTTCTTTTCTCAGCAGATTTTTTCATTCTTTTTCTTATCAGTACGATCAGAATAATCAGGAGATATGCTCCCCCGACAAACATCCAGAGATATTTGTCTGCAGCCGTCTTCGCCGTTATTTCTGTAGTCTCCGTCTGGGTCGTGAAGTCATAGTCTATTCGTTCTCCCCTAACGAGCAGCCTGTGATCGTTTACACCAAACGGAGTGCAGGTGAGGAGGGTTGAGTAATCTTTTTCATCTACAATGTACAGATCATCCGTCTCATACGGCCATACCACCTTGATCTGATTTACCTGATAAGCCAAATGCTGGTTTAATACATGCAGGAAGAAAATGTCATCTTCTTCCACTAAGTTCAGATCTGTGAGCAGCTTCTTGGAAGCCATTCCGGAGTGTCCGGAAATTACGGAATGCGTACCCTTACCGCCGACCGGAAGGGAGGTGTTCTCCACCAGACCTAAGCCTTCGCTGAGGACCTCATCGGAAGTTCCGTAGTAAATCGGAAGATAAACATCGATTTTCGGAATTTCCAGATATCCCAGCATCGCGCCTTCCTTTACCATCTCAAAGTCTTCAAATTCTGTTCCTTTGAAATCGGAAATATTTGATTCTGAGAATGGATCCGCAGGAAAGGAAATCGGAAGAGATACGTTGTAGCGGTCTGCCATCTCTTCCATCATTTCCAGCTTATCCTTGGAGCTGCTGTCCATCTGTTCCTGATATGCTACAATTTCTCTGTTTGCAAACTTCTGATTGATGAAGGTTGCGAAACTCGGGTAGCAGACTGCCATAACACCGACCGTGATGATCAACGTCACAATGGTATCCATTATCTTTCGAAACAATCTGCCACCCTCCTTTCTGTTCTATACTACATTCTTTTTATGAATCTTTTTTTGGATCTCAGATTATCTTCTGCACTTTCTGGTTAAGGTGAAGTAGCATCCGCCGAGAAGGATCATCAGTGCACCACCTGCTAAGCAGTAGATCATGGTCATAGCACCGGTCTCCGGAAGGCTGATACCCTTGGTGTTGACAACCTTTACGATCAGCTCGATATTATTATCGCCGTTATCATACTCGATTGTGCTCTCTTCGCTTCCCTGACCTTCTACTGTGATGCTTCCAAGACCGTTCGGCTCTCCGCCGTTATCCTCACCCTCATCGGTGATAGTTACCTTAACTTCGCCGCCAAGGAGTGCATAGCCATCCGGAGCCTTATCCTCAGTGATGGTATAGGTACCTGCATCAAGTCCTCTGATTTCTGCGTAGTTTCCGTCAATTACAACGATTCTGCCATCTCCAACGACATCACCATCTTTATTATAAGTGAAGGTGCCGATTACCTCACCGTTAGCATCCTTGATAGTGAACTTTGCGCCGGACATATCCTTGGTCTCGTCGTTCTTGTCAACCTTGTGAAGCTTGAACGCGTAGGTGTAAGTAATTACTTCGTCTTCCAGTGTGTCAGTGCTCTTGTCCTGGTTCGGGTTGTTGGTGTACTCCAGAACGATCTTATTCGGGTTACCATCCTTGCTGTCTACTTCTGCGTTTACATTTAAGGTTCCGGTATACTTCAGTGTGATATCTTTTCCCTGATAGCTCAGAATTGTATCTGCATCGAGTGCCAGTTTAAATCCATCTTCTGTCGGTGTGTGTGCAAAACCAGTTGTGATCTCCTCAGTACCAATGAATACTTTTACATCTTTGTTATAAGTGATACCCTTGCTGAATGTATCAGTGAAGGTAAAAGTCAGCTTCTCCTTAATAACATTTGCCTCGTAAGTCGGGATATTGGAAGTTACTTCATACTCGATCACATCACCGATAGATACGTTGTTGGCATCTACTTTTTTCTCGCCCTCTACGATCTTCTTCTCAAGACCTACCTTGTCATCCTTCGGGATTACTTCTGTATTCTCTCTTAAATCTACCAGGATCGGCTTGGAAGCGATCACATTCTTTGCAGAAGTGCTGTTCTCTACCACAAGATAATAACCAATCGGAAGGTCTGCGTCCAGTGCAGTTGATGCGATATTTTTTGCTGCTGCATAATTCTTCAGTGCGGTTGCCATTTCTGCTAACTTTGTTGCGTTCGTATTTACGTTACGTCCGTCTGATACGATGACATCGCCGCCCATTACGATCTCGTTATCGCTGTTCAGACCGTACGGATCATTGTTAAAGAAATCCTTGAAATCATCGTTTACTTTGTACTCATACAGAGCATTTCCATCAGCATCCTCACCTGCTTTTGTTGCTGTCATTACCTGATATGCTGCGAATGTGCTGCCGTCTTTCGGCTGTACTGCCAGATGCGCGGTATCTGCTGCCAGAGCGCCAAGTCCCAGCGCCATTGTCATGAGCAGTGTGAAAATCACTGCAAATAATTTCTTTGTCATTTTCTTCATAGCTTGTTTTTCTCCCTTCATTTTTCGGAATCATAAATCATGTAGTTTTGCGGTTAATGAGTTACTAATTTATTTATGGATTCTTCGTCTGCCGGCCAGCGAGAGCATTGCTCCTGCTGCCATAAGCAGGCATCCAAAGATCATAAAGTACCATCTGGTGTTGCTTCCTGTCTGCGGAACATCGATTGCCTGTATTCTTCGGTTGGTTACGGTAATTACGTCCTCCTCAGAAGATACATCGTAGGTTACCTGGTAGGTATTTCTGCCAATGGTAATGTTGCCGTTTTTCTCATTGATCTCAGTAACGTAGTACTCATACGGTGTTCCGTATTTGTCACACTCCGGTACAGTGATCTTGCTGCTCCACTTCTCATCCTTTTTCAGGACGATCGGATCGCCGAACGGCTCTGCCTCTTCGTTGCTTCCGCCGGTCTGGTAAACCTGGAAGCTGACGGAATCCGGTCGATTCACATCATCGTTGTCTTCCCAGACCTTCTTCAGGAGAAGTTCCTTTTCCGGAATCTTCTCATTCTCAATATCAATTACCATGCTCCTGTTCGGGGCCAGCATATTGATCTCAATGTTATCTACACTCACCGACTCACCTGCAGCATTCAGAACTGTCTTGTTTCCGTATGCCGCTGTCTTTGCCTCATTCTCAGTAGAGATCACCAGGCGGGCAATAATTCCGCTGTTTCTTACATCCTCCACATTACCTCGGATGATAAAGTAAGTTGCATCCTTGGAAATCATGTATCCTTCCTGTGTCTCTTTCTCTACGATACGGTAAAGTGTGTTTCCTTCCAGCAGGCATCCTGCCCTGAAGTACTCGTAAACCTTAGCAGCGGTATCCGTGATATTGAAGTTCTCTTCTACCACGCTGAAGCTGTCCGTTGCTGCATCGTACTTCTCAAGATCGAAGGTTGCTGAAAGATGTTTCAGGTTGTTGTCTGCATCGACCTTGTACAGTCTTAAGGCTCCGTTATCGGATGTAGCCCAGGCACTGATACCGGTGACCTCATCTTCTGTGCTTGTCTTAGCGACGCCTTCCACTTCTACCGTGTTGCTCAGCTTTCCGCTGTTTCCGGATTTTGCGCCGAGGACCTTGTAGTCATACTCCAGAAGATAGATCTGACCGTCATCGACCTCCATCTTGAACTTCTGTTCATATCCGGTGTCTGTCACCTTCGGATTTTCAAAATGGATCTTGAACTCCGATTCCGGAACGCTGACGATCTCTGCGTTTCCTAACTGGTAATCCTCCGCATCCTTTCCTTCTTCTATTGTGGAAAGGCGGATACTGTCTCGATCCAGCTCAAACTCCAGATTTGTGGAGGTGATGTTATCTGTCACAGTGATCTTATTTCCCGGGTTGATCAGATCCAGCTTAAACGGATTGATCAGAACCTGATAATGTACGGTAGAGGTAAGATTTCCTGCCTCATCCTTTACCTGGCTTCCCGCTTTCGACAGAACATATTTCTCATGCTCGATTGGAACGCTTACGGTGGACTCCAGGTCTCCGTAGGTTGCCGTGTTCACAAAGGTGTGATGGGTTGTATAAACACCGTCTTTCTCAGTGGTTACGGCTCCGTCCAGTTTTTCCATGTACGGTGTCATGTAGGCAAGATACTCGATTCCAACTCGTCTGTTGCCTGACAGATAGAGATTCTTCAGATCGATTTCCACTGTCATCAGATTGTTTTCATCTATATTGACGGAAATCTGATCTGCTCTCTTTGCATCTGTCCAGCTGAGCGTGCTTCGATCATTTTGTGCCCGGAAGATCTCATCATTCGCAGGACCGATTATGAAGTAGTCGTTCCAGTATGGAGCCGCGGCACTGCCAACCAGTCCCATTCCCTTCGGGAGCTGATCCTGAATCGTGATCTTTGTCTGTCCTTCAGGAACTGTGGCAATAATTCGATACCGCAGCACTCCGCCCAGCTTCTCATAATCCTGTGTCTGCGGATCGGTGGTCCAATAACTTCTGTTACTGGAATTTACCAGCTGCACATACTTCTGAAGCTCAGGATAAGTTGATTCATATGTCTGAATCTCTTCATCTCCTATGCTCAGGGAATATACTGTATTGAACATCTTCCAGCGGTATCCTGCATTGTCATACTGCTTATTAAACACTGTACGATAATCTGTCAGGCGTACCTTCTTCAGATTCTGCAGCGGTGTTCCGTCAGCGTTCGAGATGAAGATTCTGAAATCTTTTACACGCTTCGAGCCGTTGTTGTCAGCCGGAATCTTATACGCTTCCGAGGTAGCATTTATCACGCTGTAATATTCCTGTCTGATCTTATATCCTCTGGCAATTGCTTCCTGATATGTGAGCTCTTCTTCGTTGCCGTCTTCATCTGTAATTACCAGTCTGAGATTGCTCCTGATATCCGCATCGATATCCTTCGCGATTCCATAGTGCATACCTGCATACGCAGTGTATTCCGGGGTATCCCAGGCCCTGCCTCTCAGCAGATTCGCATTGCCGATATGATCTCTGACCTCAACTTCTTTGCGATTCAGATTCGTGTATTCCACCTCGAAATCCCAGTGGTAGGTCGCCATATCATCGCTGTCATCATAACCCTTGCCGTTTTTTGTCACTGTTGCGGAACCGTCATTCTGACCGATTCCCTGTGCAGTGGCTGTCCACTCATCATCCGTTGTGATATTCTTGATTGCGGCAGTGTTATTCACAACAAGCTCTGTCGCACCTTCCGGGAACTCGACCTTTGTGTAATAGTCGATCGCATATCTGACTGCATTCGGACGACTCGGGAAGGTATAGGTGAACGTCTTGTCGTCATTGCTAAGCGTGACGCCTTCTCCCAGATTGTCCACTCTCACATAATTTCCGCCGCTGTCAACGGTAAATACCACGATACCTCTTCTGTTACCGGATCCCGGAATGATCGCATCTCTGACGATCGGAGCCTCTGCCGTATCAGTGATTGTCAACCCGGTAGCTGCATTATCACTATTATCGACATATACTCTCCACTGCATTCCTCGGTTGCGGTCATATGATCTGAATTCTTTCCATATCTTTCGCTTATAGGTAATGGTTTTTGTATCTGTTTTTTCAAACTCCGGATTTTTTACTGTAACCTTGTTTTTTACGATCTCCTGAGCATTCATTCCCTCTTTCTGCTCTACGTTTACACGGTAGATCAGCTTGTAGGTTTTTCCCTGCGGAAGTCTCGGCACATGTTCCATCTTGAAGGATGTGCCATTTATCTGATTGCTCCAGCCGGTGATCTCTGCTCCATCGTTATCCACGATCTTGAAGCTTGCTTCATCGAAGGTAACTGATGCGAAGTCTCCGCTGAGTGTCAGCGCATCTTCGATCTCAAACTCTCCCTGAGTTCCGTTGTTACTCTGGATCGTTACGGTATACTCGATCATGCTCTTGTCAGCGAGCGTACCATTTTCGTATACCTTCGCGGCTTCCTTCTTGATATCGAAGTCGCCCTTACCAAGAACTACCAGTGTTTCATGATCATCCTTGTAATTGAATCTACCGTCGTCCTCATCGGCGTTTTCTTTGTATCTTGCAACACCCTTAACGCCCATGCTGTCGATCGTCTGGTTGTTTTCCGTATTATAGGAATCATAGTAAGTGAGATTTACGGTTCCGTCTGTGTTGACGGTAAAGGTACCGACATTCTGATTGCCCTGCTTGATGTAATCTGAGTAGGACTGTGTTACCTTGAATGTGTACGGCAGCTTGTAAGTGTAATTTTTATTTACCTTATAAGCCTCGCCCGGTATCGTCCATTTGTATGTTACCTGAACTTCATCTCCGTCGTAGATCTCTGTACTCTCATCGATCTCTGTTGGTACACCATCCTCAATCTTGTACAGTTTCAGTTCTGTGATGTAATCCTTAAGATCTGTGGAATACTCATCCGCATTCGCCGCTTTCACAGCTGCGTTCTCTTCCAGCTCCTCTTCTGATTCGCTTTCGGTCTCTGTCTCAAACTCTGTGTCTGTCTCA
>JAUNAF010000023.1 GCA_030527715.1 Eubacteriales bacterium | reverse complement strand
GTACCATTACCATCTGTTTCTTCATGTCTATGCTCTCCTTGTGCTAGATTTTATTTTATGCTGAATTGTGCTTTCTTTCTCTTATGGGAAGAAAGGCAATAGAACATCTTACTTTGAAAGTCCCGGACAGCGGCTGAGCAGATGTCGAGTCTACTTGAGCAAATGCTCAGACATTGGACGGATTTTCATGAATCAGGATCAGTTTCCAAGATCCGGAACCGGGAGCGGACGATCCGGATCGATCACGCTCTTTGCATCAAACAGATCTCCTGCCATCGGTGAGTCTGAGATCATATCGTGATAAATACGATAGCCGTCCAGGTTTCTGCGGCCCTGATGCAGGTAATCCTCTGTAATGTTCACTGTATAATCCACAGAATCTACCGGACAGTAAATGTCAAAACCTTTACTCTTCAGATAGGTATATTTTGCGTTATCCGAGGAATATCCGCTGGTTCCTGTGATATCCTCACCGTGTGCAAAAATAATCGTATCGGTTCCTCCGAGCAGCGGAGAAACATACTCCAGCCAGCGCTCGGTATCGCGTACAAGATCCTCATAGCTAGCTGAGCCTACTGCCTTGTGTCCCCAGGTATGGCTTGCAAAGGTCCATCCCTCTGCCTTCATGGCATTTACAACTTCCTTTGCCTGCTCGCACTCCTTCTCCCAGTTGAAATCCGGATGTGCATTCAGCCAGTCGATCTGCAGATTGTCTGCGTAGTAGACATCGGTATTTGTATTGTGCGCAGCATCGTAAGTACCATCGGTACGATAGCCAAGGATGCCGTTGTATCCGGTCAGAGCGATCGTTCCTCTTGCACCGCGGTAACAGCCGTCCGGATGAGCCTCCAGGAAGGAATCCATTCTCGGAACCACATCGAAATCACCATATTCCACGGTACCGTCTGCTCGGATATACTCACAGGTCGGCTTTCCTTCTTCGTCCAGAACGATCTTCTCTGCGACACCGCGTCCCTCGTAAGTATGGTAATAACTGAGATCATCTATAGAAAGAACAAATGCTTTCTTGCCTTCCGGAAGATAGATCTGATTTTTCTCGATATGAACACTGCCGTCTGCGTTCTCCGTCTTTTTGATCAGATCATGCAGGCTGACAAGCACGTAGCCTTTGTCGTACATGGACTGTGTGATCTGGTCAAACTCGTAGATCGTAGTCATCCACTGCTGCCATCCGTCATAGCCTTCCTTATTCGGATCAAATGCTCTCGCCGGATCTACAACCAGTGAATGATAGAAAATGTGAGTCACATTTTCAGGATCGATGGCAACACAGCTGTCCTTCTGTTTCTGATAATCAGCTGCAAGAGCCTGTGCCTGCGCATCCTCACTGTAAAACTCTGCCTTCTGCAGCAGATCGATCGCCGCATCATAGTCATACATCGCTGCCTGAAGTGCCGCTGCATCCAGCACATCCTGTGCTACGGACTTTGCCACCGGTTTTGCCTCAGTCTGCGGCTCAGTCGGAGCCTCGGTCTGTGTCTCCGTTTCAGTCTCGATCTCAAAGATATCACGGTTCAGCAGATCATTTGTGTTCTTTTTCAGCTGCGTGGACAGATCCTGCTCTGCAAAGTAATTCGTCAGCTGTCCCGAAAACTCCTGAAAGGAAAAGCCATTCTCAAATGACAGATTTCCATGAAGCATCATTGACAGCACAACTGCAGAACATCCTGCAAAAATCATCAGAAAAAGAAGCAGAAGCAGCAGAAGCAGTCTTCGTCTTTTTCTTCTTCGTTTGCGGTATCCTACCCCGTTTTTATCATATTTCATAATCGTTCTCCCTTTTCCTCGATTTACATGTAACTAATTTACCATAGCTTTACACAAAAGACAACAAGCTCACAAAGTTTTCACAATTCAAGTATCTTTAGATTGCACTTTTTTTAAATCAATGCTAGAATGTAAATCGAATTTAAGTCTAGGAGGATGATCATGTCAGTCACTAATATTCTCATTATTATACTATTGGTTTTAGTTGTTGCTCTGGCTGTCCTGTATTTTCTGGGACGCAGACTTCAGAAACGCCAGGCCGAGCAGCAGGTTCAGATGGAGGCGGCAAAGCAGACCGTTACCATGCTGATTATAGACAAAAAGATGATGAAACTTAAAGAATCCGGTCTTCCGCAGATGGTGATCGATCAGACACCGAAGCTTATGCGCCGCTCCAAACTGCCGATCGTAAAAGCAAAGGTTGGTCCGAGAATCATGACCATGGTTGCAGATGCATCCATCTTCGAATCCATTCCGGTAAAGAAAGAGGTCAAGGCTACCGTGAGCGGTATCTACATTACCGCTGTTAAGGGTGTTCGCGGACCGTTAGAGCAGCCGGCACAGAAGAAAAAGAAAGGTTTCTTTTCACGTTTCCGCAAAAGTGCTTCATAAGTGAATTAAAAAAAGCCGCTTCGGTAACTGAGTTTCAGTTCCGAAACGGCTTTTTTATTACCAAATATGCAAAAAGAACGTCCGGTGGACGTTCTTTTTCTTTCTTAGAGAATTCCCCGCAGTTCGCTGATGTTTGCACATCCCTCTGCTTCCACATATTTCTCCATTCCGTCAATGATATCCATGCTGATATCCGGCTTCATAAAGCTGGCCGTTCCGACCTGCACGATCGTGGCACCTGCCATGATAAACTCCATCGCATCCTGCCAGGTCGTGATTCCGCCGAGTCCCATCACCGGAATGCTGACATTCTTGCAGACCTGATGCACCATGCGCAGTGCGATCGGCTTGATCGCAGGACCGGACAGTCCGGCATACACGTTGTTGAAGACCGGAGCCTTCTTCTTCAGATCGATCGCCATGCCCAGGAAGGTGTTGGTCAGTGACACTCCGTCCGCTCCCTCTTCCTCACACATCTTCGCGAGAGAAACGATATCCTCAGCATTCGGAGAAAGCTTGATCACCAGTTTATGACGGCAGATCGCGCGGATCTCCTTCACGATCTCTCTGGCAACCTCAGTCTTGGTACCAAAGTTCATGCCGCCCTCCTTAACATTCGGGCAGGAGATATTCAGCTCGACCATATCCACATGCACACGGTTCAGCTTTTCTGCACCGCTGATATAGTCATCGATGGAGTGACCACCGAGATTTACGATGTTCACCAGATTTTTGGCATTAATCCAGTCCAGATCCTTCTCAATGTAGGCATCGATGCCCGGATTCTCCAGACCGACACTGTTCATGATTCCGCTCGGTGTCTCCCAGATACGGATACCGTCATTGCCTGCCACCGGATGCTCCAGCAGTCCCTTGGAACAGAGGCCTCCCAGGCGCTCAATATCAAAATATTCGTTCAGCTCTCTGCCGAAGCCGCAGGTGCCGGATGCCAGCACCACCGGATTTTTAAATTCAACTCCGGCAAATTCTGTTTTTAATCTCTCACTCATACTCCAAATACCTCCCTGCCTTCAAATACAGGACCGTCCTTGCACACTTTTCTGTTTCCTCCGGAAGTCTTGCAGGTGCAGACCAGACATGCACCGATACCGCAGGCCATGCGGTTTTCCATGGATACATAGAGCGGATTCTGATAATTCAGACGCTGACACTTCTCATACAGCACCTTCATCATGATCGTCGGTCCGCAGGTCACGATCGCATCATACTCATTCGGATCGATGTCATCTGTCACAAAGCCCCCGACATTCACTTTCAGATTGTCGGACACTGCCTGAAACTCTTTTTCGAGAATCGGCTGCCCGCTGAATCCAAGATAAATATCCACGGTGCGCTCCGGATCTTCTTTCTTATAAGTCTTTGCTGCCAGGTGAAGCGGAGCGATTCCGACACCACCTCCTACAAGAGCAATTTTCTTCTTTCCGGAAAGTTCCGGGAAGCCATTTCCGTGAGGGCCATCCAGGCTGATCTCCTCGCCCGGCTTGAGTCCGGAAAGGATCTCTGTACCCTGACCTACTACCTTGTAGAGAAAGCTGACAGATTCTGCATCTGCATCATATACACTGATTGGTCGGCTCAGCACCGGAAAGTGCTCCCAGGCACGCAGCATATAAAACTGTCCCATCTCTGCCTGGTTCTTTTCCTCAGCTTTCATCAGAAAAAAGCCCTGTCCCAGGTCTCTGTTTTCTAAAATAATACCCATTTTTTCCTCCTGTTGTGCATTCTCTTCATGCAGAAAATGTAACTGTTCAGTCCCCTCACAGTTACATACTCAAATCCATGCAAAATTCGCTTTCAGCGAATGGATTCGAGCTCTGAATCATGTTCTTACGGTCTCAGCATCAAGTGCTTAGACCTGTTTTGAACGATTACCAGAAAATACTACTTTTCCTCCGCAGATGGTGTAACGAACCTTTCCGCTCAGCTCCCAGCCGATAAACGGAGAATTGTTTGCCTTTGAGGCAAAATTGTCTGTCACTGTCCATTTCTGTTTCTCATCAAACAGTACCAGATCTGCAGGTCCGCCCACGCGCAGTTCACCTGCATCCAGCTGATAGAGTTTTGCCGGATTTACCGTCATCTTTCTGAGAAGTTCCATCAGACTCAGATGTCCCGGCTCCACAAGGCTGGTGATACCCAGTGCAAGTGCGGTCTCCAGTCCGATCATTCCGCTCGGTGCATCTTTGATGTCCTTTGCCTTCTCCTCTCTGCTGTGCGGTGCATGATCCGTTGCGATCAGATCCAGTGTACCATCTTTCAGTCCTTCAATCAATGCCAGTCGATCCTCCTCGGTACGAAGCGGCGGATTAACCCTTGCGAGACATCCCTTGGCAAGTACCAGCTCTTCGTTTGCAGAAAAATGCTGAGGAGTCACCTCTCCGTGAACATCTGCTCCGGCAGCCTTTGCCCTGCGCACGATCTCCACACTCTCCTTTGCACTGATATGCTGAATATCCAGTTTTGCTCCGGTCTCAAGGGCGATCGCACAGTCTCTCTCTACCATGGAATATTCAGAGATCGACGGTGCCCCTCCGTACTGCAGCTCCTCAGATACCTTTCCCTGATTCACACCCGGTCGCTCGATCATGGCCGGATCCTCCTCATGAAGACTGATCGGAACCTGCAGCTCATATGCCTTTTTCATCGCTTCACGCAGAATCCCGGCATCCTGCAGCGGGATACCATCATCGGTAAAGCCGACCGCTCCTGCCTCAAGAAGTGCCGGAAAATCGGTCAGCTCCTTTCCGCCGAATCCCTTTGTCACAGCTGCCGCAGGATAGACTGCGATCGGTGCTTCCTCTGCCTTCCTGCAGATATAGGCGATCGTCTCCGTGCTGTCAGCGACCGGCTTCGTATTTGCCATGCAGACAACCGAAGTAAATCCGCCTGCCGCTGCCGCTGCTGCTCCGGTCAGAATATCTTCCTTATAGGTCAGTCCGGGATCTCTGAAATGTACATGAATGTCCACCAGTCCCGGTGCCGCGCACAGTCCCTGCGCATCAATGATCTGCTCTGCATCCTCAGCGATCTGCTGACCGATCGCCTCGATCTTTCCATCTGAGATCAGAAGATCTCCGATCTCATCTCTTCCGGATGCCGGATCCAGTATATGTGCCTGACGGATCAACAGTTTTCCCATAACTTTTTCTCCTCTCTCACTGCCAGAATCATGTAAATTTTTCACAGTATAACACACCTTGTCCTTTTATGCGAGATTTCGATTTTTCTTTTTGATTTTTTTCATCAAAGTAAAGTTTTAAAGCTTGAAAATTCTGTGTCTTTTGCTATAATAAACACAAGATTGTTTCCACTGGAAAGACATTTGTTTTCTGTAGAAACAAAAACCACACAGGAGGACAAAGAAATGAAAAAAATCTATGCTATGGCTATGGCAGCATGTATGATGAGCACCGTTTTCTGTTCCGCTGCATCCGCAGAGGATGTCATCAAAGTCGGCATCTTCGAGCCGCAGACCGGTGAGAACGGCGGCGGCGGTATCCAGGAACTCCAGGGTGCACGTTATGCGAATGAGATTCGTCCGACCGTTACCATCGACGGCGTTGAGTACACCGTAGTACTCGATGAGGTCGATAACAAGTCCGATAAGACAGAGGCTGTCACTGCAGCACAGAAGCTTGTATCCGACGGCGTTGTAGGTGTACTCGGAAGCTACGGTTCCGGTGTTTCCATCGCAGCAGGTCCGATCTTTGCAGATGCAAAGATTCCGGCGATCGGTGTTTCCTGCACAAACCCGCAGGTTACCGCAGGCTGTGACTACTACTTCCGTACCTGCTTCCTCGATCCGTTCCAGGGAAGCGTTATGGCACAGTATGCTTATGAATCCGGATATACCAAGGCAGCGATCATCGAGCAGCTCGGTGATGACTACTCCACCGGACTTGCTGCTTACTTCAACAAGCAGTTCACCGCTCTCGGCGGAGAGATCGTGACCGATCAGCAGTTCCAGACCAATCAGTCTGACTTCAAGGCAGTCCTGACAGAGGTGAAGGCATCCGGCGCAGAAGCGATCTTCGCTCCGTCCTCCATCACAGTTGCTCCGCTGATCATCAAACAGGCAAGAGAGCTCGGTATTGATGCAGCGATCATGGCAGGTGATACCTGGTACAACTCCACTATCATCGACAATGCAGGTGCTGAGTACTCTGAGGGTATGGCATGCTCTACCTTCTTCGATGAGGCAGATGATTCCAGCGAGCTTACCGTTAATTTCGTTAAGGGCTACAAGGAATGGCTCAACGCTGACAGTGCACGTATCGAGAACAACGGCGGAAATGATGCTATCGTCGGCAACACCGCTCTCTGCTTTGACGCATACAATACTCTTCTGGATGCGATCGAGGCTGCACAGTCTACCGACGGCGAGGCTGTAAAGGCTGCTCTTGAGACTGTTGAGTCAGCAGGTGTTACCGGAACCATCACCTTCGATGCAACCGGCGACGCTAAGAGAGATACTGCATACATCGATATCGTAAAAGACGGTGCTTTCGAATTCCTGAAGACCGTTACTGTAGAGTAAGACATCCGGTAAAACATCCAAGCAGCAAAGTAACAGAGGGCGAAGCGTTCTTTCGCCCTCGTTTTCCGTTTTTAAAAACCATTATTTTCAGGAGGCTTCTTTATGAGCTTGACAACTCTTATTCAGCATCTGCTCACCGGTGTTTCGCTGGGCGGAGCTTATGCGCTGATCGCCATCGGCTATACCATGGTCTACGGTATTCTGCGCCTGATCAACTTCGCACACGGCGATATCTTTATGATGGCCGGCTATTTTATGATTTTTGCGATGGCATCTTTCCCATGGTTCATTTCGATACCGATCGTACTTGCCGGCACCATTCTGCTCGGTGTACTGATTGAAAAAGCTGCCTACAAGCCGCTGCGTTCTGCACCTCGTATGTCCATCATGATCTCTGCGATCGGTGTCAGCTACCTGCTGCAGAACCTTGCAACCTACCTGTTTACCGCCCTTCCGAAGTCCTATCCGGAGATTTCCTTCCTGAAGGTGATCTTCCAGTTCGGCGATGTTTCCGCCTCTCTGGTCACTCTGATCACTCCGGTACTGACGATCGTGCTGGTGATCCTTCTTCTGCAGCTGGTCAATCATACCAAGATCGGTATGGCAATGCGTGCAGTTTCCAAGGATACTGAGACCGCACGTCTGATGGGTATCAAAGTAGATTCCACGATCTCCATGACCTTCGTGATCGGAAGCTTCCTGGCTGCGATCGGATCTATTCTCTATTTTACAGACCGTATGACTGTCTATCCGTTCTCCGGTTCTCTTCCGGGACTGAAATGCTTCGTTGCAGCGGTACTCGGCGGTATCGGATCCATTCCGGGTGCTGTCATCGGTGGATTTATCATCGGTATCTGTGAGACCATGCTGGTGGCCTTCGGTTACTCAACCTATTCAGATGCATTCACCTTCCTGCTGCTGATCGTCATTCTTCTGGTTCGTCCGACCGGTATCTTCGGTGAAGCGACGACAGATAAAGTCTAGGAGGTGCTGTCATGAAAAAGAAAACAACCAGAGACCTGATTTTAAGTGTGCTGCTTGCCGCAGCGGTCGGCCTCTTCCTTGGCTGGCTGCAGGCGGATACTGCAAGCCACTCCTATGCGATCTCGATCATTGAGCGTTCTGCGATCTACGCAGTCGTTGCCGTATCCATGAACCTGCTGACCGGATTTACCGGATTATTCTCCCTCGGTCAGGCCGGCTTTATGGCACTCGGAGCATACACTACCGCGATCCTGACCATTCCTACCGAAGTGCGTTCCAGTGTTTACTATGTAAACGGCATCGCACCGTGGCTGGAGAATATTCATCTTCCGATGGTTCCGGCACTGATTCTCGGCGGTCTTGTGGCAGCTGCCTTTGCCGCTCTGATCGGTATTCCGATCCTGCGCTTAAAGAGTGACTATCTTGCGATCGCTACCCTGGGATTTGCGGAGATCATCCGTGCTTTCCTCGCATCCCCGGCACTGGATACTATCACCAACGGTTCCTTCGGTCTGAACAACATCCCGGCTTACAAATCCGTATTTGAGCCGGTCATCATCGCAGCTGTCTGCATCGCACTGATGCTGCTGCTGATCAATTCCTCTTACGGACGTGCATTCAAGGCTATCCGTGAGGATGACATCGCTGCGGAATCCATGGGTATCAACCTATTCCGCCACAAAGAGCTTGCCTTCGTGATCTCCTCTTTCTTCACCGGAGTTGCCGGAGGACTGCTTGCGATCTTCATGCGTTCCATTGATACCAAAACCTTCCAGGTCACCCTGACCTACAACATTCTTCTGATCGTAGTTCTGGGCGGTATCGGAAGTGTTACCGGATCCATTATCGGTTCCTTCCTGATCAACGGCGGACAGGAGTGGCTGCGTTTCTTCGATGAGCCGCTCACGATCGGCGGAGTACAGATTCCGCTCTTCCGCACAGGTTTCCGTATGGTCATCTACTCTGTGCTTCTGATGGTCGTTGTTCTCTTCTGGAGACGAGGAATCATGGGCAACAGTGAATTCACCTGGGATGGACTATTCGGTCTGTTCAAACGAAAAAAGAAGAAATCTTCCGGAGGTGAAGCATAATGGCTGAAAATATCTTACGTATGGAAAATGTCACGATGCAGTTCGGCGGCGTTGTCGCTGTCAACGGACTCAGTCTTGACGTGAATGAGGGCGAGATCGTCGCACTGATCGGACCGAACGGTGCAGGAAAGACCACTGCATTCAACTGTGTTACCGGTATCTATGAGCCGACCTTCGGCGAGGTCTCCTTTAAGGGAAACACTATCCTGCGCAATTCACCGCGCGGAAAGATGAAAAAGCTGTATGCCGGTGATGTTCCGGCAGCAGAAGTAAAACCGATCATCAAGACTCCGGATCAGATCACACATATGGGTATCGCACGTACCTTCCAGAATATCCGTCTGTTCGGAAATCTGACCGTATTTGAGAATGTACTGATCGCCAAGCACATGCGTGCAAAGCAGAATGTATTCTCCGCTACTCTCCGCCTGAATCATGCAGAGGAAGCAAGAATGCGCAAGGAGGCGATGGAGCTGCTGGAGCGCCAGCATCTCGCACATCTGAAAGATGAGATCGCATCCAACCTTCCTTACGGTCTGCAGCGTCATCTGGAGATCGCCCGTGCGCTTGCGACAGAGCCTTCTCTTCTGCTTCTGGATGAGCCGGCAGCCGGCATGAACCCGCAGGAGACTCTGGAGCTGACCGAGTTTATCGCAAAGATCCGCAAGGACTACAATCTCTCTATTTTTATGATCGAGCATCACATGGATCTGGTAATGCAGATCTCTGATCGTATCTATGTACTCGATTTCGGTCGTCTGATCGCTTCCGGCACACCGGATGAGATCCAGAACAATGACCGCGTAATTGAAGCTTATCTGGGGGTGGCGCACGATGCTGAAGATTAATGATTTAAAAGTAAATTATGGTGGTATCGAGGCCGTAAAGGGCATCACCTTTGATGTTCCGGAGAAATCCATTGTTACCCTGATCGGTGCAAACGGAGCCGGAAAGAGCACGACCCTGCGCTCTATCGTCGGACTGAAGCGTCCGACCTCCGGACAGATCTCCTTCCTCGGTGAAGATATTACTTCGACCGATACCAATGTCATCATCTCAAAGGGAATCACACTTGTTCCGGAAGGCCGTCATGTCTTCCCGGATATGACCGTTCTGGAAAATATCCGCATCGGTGCTTACCTGAGAAATGATAATCTGGACGACGATATTAACTGGGTCTTCGATCTTTTCCCGCGCTTAAAGGAGCGAAGCTGGCAGATGGCCGGCACACTCTCCGGCGGTGAGCAGCAGATGCTGGCAGTCGGCAGAGCCCTGATGAGCCGTCCAAAACTTCTGATGATGGACGAGCCGTCCCTCGGACTTGCTCCGATCATCGTTCAGGGCATTTTCGATATTATCCGTGAGATCAACAAACAGGGTGTTACCATTCTTCTGATCGAGCAGAACGCAAATATGGCACTCCACTGCGCTGACCTTGCCTATGTCATGGAAACCGGAAAGATCACCATGAAGGGATCCGGAAAAGAGCTGCTGGCCGATGACTCCATCAAGGCAGCTTACCTCGGTAAAAAGAAATAACTGATCAGAAAGCCAGAAATCTGGAGGTGAACCATTTGCAGCGCGAAACTGTCATCGTTCTGGACTTCGGCGGCCAGTACAATCAGCTGATTGCCCGCCGTGTCCGTGAATGCAATGTATACTGTGAAATTTATTCTTACAAAACAGATCTTGAGAAGATCAAGGCAAAGCAGCCGAAGGGAATCATCCTGACCGGAGGTCCGAACAGCTGTTATGAGCCGGACTCTCCTACTTACACAAAAGAGATCTTCAACCTCGGAATTCCGGTACTCGGACTCTGCTACGGTGCTCAGCTGATGATGCACCTGCTCGGCGGCGAAGTACGCCGTGCGGATGTCAGAGAATACGGAAAAACAGAGGTACAGATCGATAAAACAACATCCGAAGTCTTCCGTGATGTTTCAGAAAAGACCATCTGCTGGATGAGCCATTTCGATTACATCGCAAAGACCGCTCCTGGATTTGAGATCACTGCACATACCGCAGACTGTCCGGTGGCTGCCGCAGAGAACGCAGACCGTTCTCTCTATGCGATCCAGTTCCATCCGGAAGTACTCCATACTCAGGAAGGCACGAAAATGCTCCGCAACTTCGTTATCGACATCTGCGGCTGCGCCGGTGACTGGAGAATGGATTCCTTCGTAGAACAGTCCATCAAAGCGATCCGCGAGAAAGTCGGAAACGGCCGAGTACTCTGCGCACTCTCCGGAGGCGTGGATTCCTCCGTTGCAGCAGTACTTCTCTCCCGCGCTGTCGGAGAACAGCTCACCTGTGTCTTTGTAGACCACGGTCTGCTGCGCAAGGATGAGGGTGATCAGGTCGAGGCAGTTTTCGGTCCGGAAGGCAGCTACGATCTGAACTTTGTCCGTGTCAATGCGCAGGAGCGCTTCTACAGCAAGCTGAAAGGTGTCGAGGAGCCGGAACAGAAACGAAAGATCATCGGTGAAGAATTCATCCGAGTCTTCGAGGAAGAGGCAAAGAAAGTCGGTGCCGTAGACTTCCTGGTACAGGGCACCATCTATCCGGATATCGTAGAGAGCGGACTCGGCGGAGAATCCGCTGTCATCAAATCACACCACAATGTCGGAGGACTTCCGGACTATGTCGATTTCCGAGAGATCATTGAGCCGCTCAGAGATCTTTTCAAGGACGAGGTCCGCAAAGTCGGCTTAGAGCTCGGCATGCCGGAATATCTCGTCTTCCGCCAGCCGTTCCCGGGACCGGGACTCGGCGTGAGAATCGTCGGAGAAGTCACCGCAGAGAAAGTCCGCATCGTACAGGATGCCGACGCGATCTATCGCGAAGAGATCGCTGCAGCAGGACTGGACAAAGAAATCAACCAGTACTTCGCAGCCCTCACCAACATGCGCTCCGTCGGAGTCATGGGCGATGAGAGAACCTACGATTACGCTGTAGCACTGCGAGCAGTAAAAACCATCGATTTTATGACCGCAGAGGCAGCAGAGATCCCATTTGAAGTCATGCAGAAAGTCATGAGCCGTGTGATCAATGAAGTGAAAGGCGTCAATCGCGTAATGTACGATCTCACGAGCAAACCGCCCGGAACGATAGAATTTGAATAAATAAAGAGCCGGGCAAATAGAATTGAGTAGTCGTCGAAGACGACCATAAATATGAAGACCTAGACACGATGCTTGCATCAGTGGATAGGTCTTTTATTTATGTCAGGTTTGCGGAGCAAACTACTCAATTCGATATATCCGGCGATAAAACACAGCGAGATGCAGCGAAGCGGAATCGAGCTGTAGCCATCTCAATTATCCTGAAAATTATTATCATAGTGTTATCACAGGAATAATTTATGAGTGGCTGCCGGAGATAGTTCTTGTAAGCTGGTGGGCTTAAGCGAAATAATATGAGATAAACATATGGCGTAGTACCTTGGTGACAGGATACTACGCCATTTTAATAAGCTGATCCTTTAGAAATTGACAAAATTATTGATACGTGCTATTTTGAAAATGTAACGTATTTTAGGTGACAAATTTAAATATTAGGTGACGATATGCACGAAAAAATAGAGGCATGGATTAGAAGACCTGTCACAGTTGTTGAAGACTCTGAAATTGTCAACAAGTTACCATTGATTTATATTGCGACATATCAGTTTTTCAGAATCAAACATGATGGGATGGAATGGGAATTAGTGCAGCCAAAAGAAAAAATTCGACTTAATAAGCTGGAAAGAGCGTACGAATTTCTGGTACAGAATCTGGGCTTAAGTTGTGCATTCTATTTTGATACAATACAGTATTACAAAAAGGAAGCACTTATAGATAGGGGAATCCCTTATATATGGTCTAATAAACAAATGTATTTACCATTTCTTGGGATGATTTTATCAAATAAGCCAGATCGTATCCTGAATCAGGTTCACGAGATATCCTTTCTAACACAGAAATTAATATTGTGTGCCATGTATGGAGACTGGGAGAATTGCAGCACAACCTCTGCAGCAAAATTTTTAGATGTGAGTAAAACATCTATCACAAGGTGCATGGATGAAATAGAAGGATTGCAAATTCCTATTCTTGACTATACAGGCAAGTATAGAAAGATTTCGGTTCCTGCTGATAAAAAAGAATTTTGGGAGAATATAAAGGACAAACTTCGTTCTCCTGTTATAGAAAGATTCCAGTTAGAGGAAGACATCGCATTACAGAATAAAGCAGGTATATCTGCGTTATCAGAGATGTCCATGATTTCTGATAATGTATTTCCAACCTATGGAGTACAGAAAAAAGATATCAAAGCGCT
This sequence comes from Eubacteriales bacterium, assembly GCA_030527715.1. Lineage (GTDB taxonomy): Bacteria > Bacillota > Clostridia > Lachnospirales > Lachnospiraceae > Marvinbryantia. The sequence continues at coordinate 16,407 of JAUNAF010000023.1, read as the reverse complement.
GGAAATAAGAATGAAGAATGCTGCAACGATGGACTCTGTGATAGGCTGTGAGATTCTGGAGCTGGGGTATTATATCAATTTTCAAGATAAAGGAATTCAGGATCCATTGAGCTGTATTCTATCATTATCAGAATTGGAACTAGAAGACGAACGTATTCAAATGTGTATTGATGAAATGTTGGAGGAATATGTGTGGTAACTGGCTTGGATATTTTTCGTGAATACTTTAAAAGGATGATACAGATCAATATGTGTTGATAGGAGGAGCTGCTTGCGATATTCTCTTTACTGCAAGTGCATCTGAATTTCGAGCAACGAGAGATCTGGATATGGTTTTGATTGTAGAAGCTTTGAGTGTTGAGTTCGCAGAAAAATTTGGGGAATTTATTGAAGCAGGAAATTATAGAAATAAATCAACAGGGACGGATCTTCCACAGTTTTATAGATTTGACAAACCGGAAAATATACAATTCCCCAAGATGATTGAGTTGTTTGCAAGAACTGATTTGGTATTAAAAGAAATGAATGGTTTGACACCGCTGCATATTGATGACGAAATATCAAGTCTGTCAGCGATACTGCTTAACGATGATTATTACCAATTGCTTTTGGAAGGACGGGTTGTGGTGAATGAGTTAAGTGTATTGAGACCTGAATATTTGATTCTGTTTAAAGCGAGAGCATACCTTGATTTGAAGAGAAGAAAAGAGTCCGGAATGCATATTGACAGTAGAGATATCAAAAAGCACAAGAATGATGTCCTCCGTATTCTAAGCGGGTTTGTCCTGGCTCCATCATCACTTTTATCAGAACTGGTTCGCCATGATATTGCTGAATTTGTTGAAGCTGTATATCAAGATCCATATGATAAGAATCAGTTAAAACAATTCGGGATAACAAATGAATTTGTGGTGGAACGATTACGTAATCTTTATGCTATTTCATAAAGAACAAGCTGCAGAGCATTCTTATGCATTTTAAAGCGGAATCGAGCTGAAAGCTTTTATTCTTTTCAGATGCCTGTTCCCGGTCGGAAGATAATACACACTTTCCACTCCACTGAGTCCCACATACTCTTTTTCCGGATCTATATCTGCCGGATCTATCTGATCTGTAAAATCAAATATCATCCAGTTAACATTCTGTTCCGGATAATCATGTCGTACCTGCATGGTATCAACCATGATGAGAAACATCGTGTGCTGATCTGCTGACATATAACAGTGCAGCTTTCCTAAATAGGGTTTGGTTGCATAAAGCTTATCTCCTTCCATTTTCAAACCACTCTCCTCTAAAGAGAGGTAAGTTCCTTTTTCTGCATAAAAATAGTAACCCACTCTTACTGCCGCTTTAATTTCTCTAATTGACTGCTGTTTGACAGCACAAAAAGACATTCCCCGGATCGTACTCCAGAGGAATGTCTTTTCATTTTGCCCCGCGGACAGTCAGTTCCTATGGCTTGAAATACTTTACGCCGGATTGCACAAACTGATATACCGCTGACTGTTTCGGCAGATCTCTGCTGTAATAGATGCCAAATGCAGCCTTCGGTGTTTCTTTCCAGTCCAGTATCAGCAGATCCTCATGCGGGATGATCAGATGATCGGGTATCAGTGTATAGCCAAGTCCTGCCAGCGCAAGCGAATATGCTTCATTTGCATTCGTGACCAGGATGTTGTCCAACTGGTCATTGACCGGCAGGATCCTGTATCCTCTTGAATAAAAGCTTTTCAGCAGATACGGCGGAATATTCAGGATCTGACGGAATGGACGCATCTCCTCTGTTGTGATCTGTCCTGCAGTCCCCCGCGCTGATCTATGGGATTCCGCCAGCGGATGCTGTTTTGTTATCACACACTTGAAACCATTATCCTGCAGTTTCTTAAATATGATTCCTCCGTCCTCAAACTTTGCATCCTTTATGCCTATAACCACATCCACCTGATTTTTCTGCAGTCTGCTCAAGTTTGCATCTGTCTGGTCACACACAAACTGTGGAATAATATTATCCCTCTTCACATCATCCGCAAATAATCGCATTATCTTACTGATCAGATACATCTGATTAGGATCTGAATACCCTATTCTCAAAATATTTCTCTGATGGGTGTGATACGTATTGATCCAGTCTCTGCTGTTATAGTAGAGCTTCAGCATTTCCTGCGCCTGCGTAACAAAATGCTGACCGATCGGCGTGATCGATACGGATCTTGATGTCCTGTTAAAGAGAACTGCCCCCAGCTCCTCTTCCATAGCTTTGATCTGCTTTGACACCGCCGGCTGTGTCAGTCCCAGTTCTTCCGCTGTCTGCATAAAATTCAGCGTCGATGCCAGAGAAACAAAACATTCTAACTGTCCTATATTCATCTTCTTTTCCCCTCTCATTTATTCCATATAGTTATCAATTATATCATATATTCATTTCACAAACCAGACATAACCTCATATAATAAAAGCGTAACAGAGATATAACTGAAACATTAACAATAGAACAGAAAGCAAAAGGAGAAAACACTATGAGCAATTTCGCAAAATTTAACGCAACCACAGACGCAAGAGCCGAGCTGCATGATCAGATCCAGTTAACAGGTGCGGAGGTGAGCATCAATAATCTTCCGGCTGGTGCCGGCGTACCTTTCGTTCATTCCCACAAAAAGAATGAAGAAATCTATATCGTACTGTCTGGTAAGGGAAAGGCAATGATCGACGGAGAAACCGTTTCACTGCAGGCTGGTGATATTGTCCGCGTCTCTCCGGCAGCCAAGAGACAGTTCTCAGCATCTGAAACAGAAGGTATCAGTTTTGTCTGCATTCAGGTAAGAGAAAATTCGCTGGAAGGTTTCACCGCTGATGATGCTGTAATGGAATAACTCAGGTATTAATTAATTAAGAAAAGGAGATATAAAACAATGAAAAAGAAAAACATGGCAATGGTTCTGGCAGGTATGATGGCAGTAAGTGCATTCTCTGTGAATGCTTTTGCTGAGGAAACTGTGACTGAGGTTTCCACAGAGGCTCTCACTGAGGCAGCATATACCTTAGAAGAGGTTGAGCTCGGAGACGGCAAGGTCGTGATCTATGATTTCGGTACAGAAAAGCTTCACGCTTATCTGACAGGCGATGCACTCGGAAATGTTGCCTATATCGTTGAGTCTGATGATGCTCTTGTCGGCATAGAGCTCCCGTCTTTTACTGATGGACTGGAGAACTGGAAAAACTATGCAGAGTCTCTCGGCAAAGAGATGAATGACATCTTCCTCTGCGATCATGTAACCGGCGCAAGCTATATCGAAGGAATGAATGTTTACGGCACACAGGGTGCGGCTGATTCTATCGAGTCCGGATCAACTTATGCAACAACTGCAGGTCTGTACGAGTCCTTTGGCGATGATTTCCATGGCGGTGATGACATAGCTAAAATCAATACTGTTGTAGAAGGTTCCGTTGAAGTTGGCGGCATCAACTTTACATTAATTGATCGCGGTGAAACCTACGATCTCGAGATTCCGTCTATGAATGTAGTGTACACACATATGCTCGGAAAGACCAGCCACTCTATCATCACAAGTATGGAACATGCAGATGCCATGACTGCTTCTCTGGAGGAGTATCAGTCTAAGGGATATGATATGATCCTCACCTCCCATGGCGGACCGGAAGGACAGGATGCTGTTGCTGAGAAGATCAGCTACGTAGCAACCGTAAAAGAACTGCGTGAAGCCAATGATACTCAGGAAGGTTTCCTTGCAGCAATGAAGGCGGCATTTCCGGAGTACACCGGTGAGAATTATCTGGAGATGACTGCCGGTTCCTTATATGCAGCAGAGTAAACAGCGTTCAGAAAACGAATATTCTCATGAATTTACAGACCTCGACGGGATTTTCCTATCGAGGTTTTTTATAGTCCATCGGATTCTCACACTCCGCTTCCGCACTTGATCCGGTAAAAAATCTCTTCAATGAAAATAGCTTAACCTCTTGAGAAAGACTGTTCTATACATTATACTACATACGAAAACTGATCAATGTAATTTAAATGACACTATAGGTGACCAATTCATGAGACAACTTTTTAAAAAGACCATATTAATGTGTCTGCTGACTTTGCTTCTGCTCTGTCCGAGCCAGGTACAGGCAAGCCGCAGTTCTTATGTAAAACAACAGAACTTTTTGACAAAGACAAAAATCAGGAATGCCCTCGCAGACACCTGCAGTAAGCTGATGATCGTCGCTCATCCGGATGACGAAACCTTCTGGGGCGGTGCGCATCTGCTCGAAAAGGGCTATTTTGTGGTCTGTCTGACGAACGGAAACTCTCGCAGACGAAAAGCAGAATTTGAATCACTGCTGCGGGCTACCGGAAATAAAGGGATGATTCTTTACTACCCTGACAGAGTCGGCGGAAAGAAAAGCAACTGGAGCAAATGCAAAGGAGCTGTCAGTGCAGACCTGGGACTGCTTGTGCGATATAAAAAATGGAAACAGATCGTAACACACAGTCCGAAGGGCGAATATGGTCATATTCAGCATAAGCTGACCAGCAAGATGGTGACTAAGCAATGCAAGGCTGCAGGAAAGTATGAGAAGCTTTACTATTTTGGAAAATATTATTCGAAGACCCGTCTGAAACGTCATACAAAGAAGCTGACCAGATTACCCAAAAAACAGTTGGTGCAAAAGGAAAAACTTCTGAAGTACTACCCTTCACAGCGCAACGCAATAAAAGCATTTTCTCATATGAATCCGTATGAAACCTGGATTCCTGCATCAGAGTGGAAATAAAAAACTATGAATTGGAGATTTTAGCATGAACATTAACAGAGTAACAAATGTTTTGAAAAAAATGGGAGCCATGGATCTGAAACAGCTTCTGATCACTGATCCGATGTCCATCAATTACCTGACCGGATATTACACCTTTCCTCATGAGAGATTTCTGGGACTGCTGCTTCGTGCAGACGGTAATCATGTCCTGTTTCTGAACAAGCTGTTCTTTCTTACCCAAGATCCGGGTGTCGAGCTGTCATGGCATTCCGATACTGATCCTGTGATGGATATGGTTGCAGAATATCTTCTTCCCGGAGAGACTCTCGGTGTTGATAAACTGATGGCAGCAAAATTCCTGGTTCCTCTGATGGATAATGAAAAGACCGGTAAGATTGTTCTCGGCTCCATCTGTGTGGATGAAGCCAGAGGTGCGAAGGATGCAGAAGAAATTGAAAAAATGCGTGAGGCATCCAGAATCAATGACCTCGCAATGGACAGGCTGAAAAAGCTGATCCGTCCGGGTGTGACCGAAATCGAGATCGCCGATCAGCTTCTTGACATCTACAAAGAATTAGGTGCCGACGGTCATTCCTTCGATCCGATCGTTGCATTTGGTCCCAATGGTGCTGACGGTCACCACAGCCCGGATAATACCGTGTTAAAAGAAGGCGACAGCATCATTTTCGATGTCGGCTGTATCAAAAACGGCTACTGTTCCGACATGACGAGAACCTTCTTTGCCGGAGTACCGTCTGAGAGAGATCGTCAGGTCTATGAGACCTGCCTGAAGGCTCACAAAGAAGCCATCGCCATGATCAAACCCGGGATTCCACTGAGTTCCATCGACGGTACTGCAAGAGGAATCATTACCGCTGCCGGCTATGGAAAAGAATTTAATCACAGACTCGGACATTTCATCGGCCAGGAAGTTCATGAATTCGGTGATGTCTCATCCAAAAATGAACGACTGACCGAACCGGGCATGATCTTCTCGATCGAGCCGGGTATCTATCTCCGCGATGAGATGGGTGTACGAATCGAAAATCTTGTAGTTGTAACAGAAGATGGTGTGGAAGAATTAAATCATTACACCAGAGAATTTGAAGATATGTGTGTAGACTTCTGATCAGATGAATGCACAGACTAAAAAGAATGTCCACCGGGCATTCTTTTTTCATGCTTGGCTCCCCTATTTATCTCCCACATTTACCTTTCCATTTATCTCCCCATCTATCAGAAGTCAGCTTATGCTCATATAGTTCTCATATTGCATTTACATTATTCTCATATTATTTTTTAAAATCTATTGAAGAGCCGCCAAATCTATGATAAAGTTTTTACATCAGCTGATCTGTTCCGAATTTCTTTAAGTTTCTGTCCGATTCTTCTTCCGTATGACTGCTCTCCCACTGTCCACGATCCTTTTTCATCTCAGCGTACAGCGAGATTTCTATTTTTCTCATTTTCCGCTGTATCGAACCTTCAACTTGCACTAAATTCTCTGTTTTTCCTGTTTTCCGCTGTATCCTGCCATCTTTTTCACCTCAACTTACACCGGGTTTTCTATTTTTACCATTTTTCGCTGTATCCTATCCTCTTTTTCACTTCAAATTACATCGGAATCTTCTTATTTCTCATTTTCCGGTGTATCAGATCTCAAATCTACATCGGAATTCTTATTTTCTTTGTTTTCCGATGCATCCAGTCAGTTCTGCAAGATTTCTTTAACCACATATTTTAAAAAGGAGGCTACTGTATTAATATGACTATCTTTGACAAATATCTCAGTGTCACAAACATTATACCTGAGGCAAAAGCCAGGCTGTCCGCTCTGCGAGATGCGAAAGAGCATTTAGAAACTCAGCTTGCAAACAGTCCCGAAGGCAAGATCCATGTCACAAAGAGGGGGAACCAATTTCAGTACTATCTCAGACAAAATGCAGCTGACAAAAGCGGCGTATACCTTCCAAAACATAAGCAGAAGCTTGCCGCTCAATATCTGCAGAAATCTTATAACGAGAAAGCGCTTACTCATATTACAAAAGAAATATCTATTCTTGAAAAGTTACTTAAAAACTATCCAGACTTTCCTGAACAGATACGCCGGGTCTACTCTCTCTTCCCTGAGCAGGCAAGGATTTTTATTGAGCCGATCGATATAAGTGACGAAGAATTTGCTCGGGAGTGGATGGCTATCGAATCCATGCCAAAGTCCAAACCTAACCAGGAATCCGCATTTCTTACCGAAGCTGGTGAGTATGTTCGCTCGAAATCAGAACTGATCATTGCAAATACGCTCCGACAGATGAACATTCCCTACAAATATGAATGTCCTCTTGAGCTTAGGAAAGGACTCCTGATCTATCCTGATTTTACGGTTCTTAATATCAGAACGCGGACGGAATATTACTGGGAACACAGAGGCATGATGGATGACCGAGGCTATTCCAGAGACTCGATCATGCGGTTGCGAGAATACGGAAGGAGCGGTATCTATATGGGAAAAAGGCTGATCATCTCTGAAGAAACTTCTACCTCTCCTCTAGGCAGTCAGGAAGTGAAGGATATCATTCATGCGTATCTCATCTGAATGTAAACATGATCTGTATGTAGATATGATCAGGATATAGGAACAATTGTAGAAGTGACCGGCGTATGCTATACTTTAACAAAGCAGATAAACACGATTTACTTATTTAAGAAAGGTGGGATGTCACACTTTTACTCGATCCATCAGGCAAACCAATTGTAACAAAGTAAACATTCAACATTACAGAAAAGTTTTTGACAAAAACAAACAGTTACTGGATCACACGTATCACGTAAGACTAAATCTAAAACTCATAGAAAGGGGAAACGTATTATGAAAAGAATTCGTAAAACATGGTACAGTCTCATGGCAGTTATGATATTTTTGATTCTTCTGACTGGTGCAGTATCAGTTCAGGCGGCTCCGGTCAAAGCTCCGAAAAAGGTACATATCTCGGTACAGAGTGTCGGTTCATTCACGGTAACTTATTCCCAGCCGGGGGATCATATCAAAAATCTTAAGTCCGGCAGCAAGATGCTGGTCACAAAGGTGGGCGGTCACTGCGTCGATTATTATTACGGAAGCGACGGTTCCACTGGCAGCGAGGGACAGATCTCTCTGTATGCGAAGAAACCGGGAACCTATACGGTAAAATTTGACGTATACAATAAGAACGGTCAAAAGCGCTCCTCCCATAAAGTGAAAGTGTATGCCACAGCAGGGGGAGTTATAAAGGAAGTAAAGATCAATGGCAAGAGCAGCTATCCCGCTTTTACGACAGCCTCCCGGGTAAAGGTAAAGATCAAGCTGAATGCGAGTTACAAGCTCAAGAGTCTGGCTTATTCTGTAAGGTACAAGACGAGTGCTGCGGAGGATCCGGATGCTGATGGAAGTGATGATATCTCTGAGAAGTATGACCGCATATCTTATAAGAAATTTTCAAACGGCGGAATCGTAAAACTTGATCCAATGTCAAGCTTTAAGCATACCAGTCATGAGACAGAAGACGGAACCTATATCAGCTGGACTGACAGCCTGGCGTCAGAAACAACAGTCCGTGTGACTTATCTGGACAAGATCACCGGTGAAACAGATACCGAGTACATCGAAATGCCTGTACGACTGGTCACCAGACAGCGCTTCTGACTCTAATTTTATCCAGATGCTGCATATTCATCGCAGCATCTGGATTTTTTGCTTTTCGCTTGATTAGCACTAAAATTCGCACTTTTCTCACTTTCCGCTGTATAAAACCTTCTATTTTTGTCTCACAATACAGCGGGATTTTCACTTTCTTCATTTTCCGCTGTATTCCTCCCCTCATTTCCTCAAAAAATACAGCGGGATTCTTGTTTTCTTCATTTTTTATTGTACCGAAATAAAAAAATACAGCGGAATCACTATTTTTCTCACTTTCCGCTGTATCTAAAGTATACTGTCGATGAAACCTGGACTCCGCCGGAGAAATCGCAAAGTATTCTGTCGATATAATGCCTGCTCATATCGTAAGTACTGAATCAAGCAGTCTTTTTGTGTACTCCTCTTTTGGATGAAGGATCACTTCTCCGGTCTCTCCCATCTCAACGATTTTCCCCCGGCGCATGACTGCGATCCGGTCGCAGATCCCGCTGACCAGTGCCAGATCATGTGAGATGAACAGATACGACATGCCATTCTCCCTGCCAAGCTTCTTCAGCAGCTGTATGATCTGCTCCTGAACAGAGACATCCAGTGCGCTCGTCACTTCATCGCAGATCAGAAGTTCCGGTCTGATCATAATGGCTCTTCCGATGGCTGCCCTCTGGCATTCTCCGCCTGACAGTTCATGACAGTATTTTCTGCCGTATTCGGGCTTCAGGCCAACCTGCTCCAGCACCTCATATGCCCTCTCTTCGCGCTCTTTTCTGCTCAGAGAAGTACGGTAGCGAAGTCCCTCGCACAGTCCGTCCAGAATCCGCATATGCGGACTGAAGGAAGCCTTTGGATCCTGAAATACCATCTGCAGATTGCTGCCATGAAACCTTACTTCACCGGATGTCGGCCTCATCAGACCGCTGATCATATTTGCCGCAGTGCTTTTTCCGCTGCCACTCTCACCGATCAACCCAAAGCATTCCCCTTTCCTGATGGAAAAGCTGATGTGATCCACAGCATGGAACTCCTTTTTACCCTGCCGGAATATCTTATTCAGTTTATTTACAGTCAGTATCTCTTTCTCCAAAGTTGTCCTCTCCCTGCTGCATTTTCGGAATTGCCCTGATCAGCCTTCTGGTATATTCATGAGTCGGATAATTTAATACCTGATCACGGCTTCCCCATTCGACCAGTTCTCCGTGATACATCACACCGACCATGTCTGCCATATGGGCTACTACACCCATATTGTGCGTTACCAGAAGGATCGATGTTCCATACTTTTCGCGAAGTCCCAGCAGAACTTTGATCGTCTGTGCCTGTACCGTTACGTCCAGAGCACTCGTCGGCTCATCCGCCAGCAGAAGTCTGCTTCCGTTTGCCATAGCCATGGCGATCGCCACTCTCTGACACATTCCCCCGCTCAGTTCAAATGGATAGGATCTCAGGATCCTTTCCGTATCCTCCAGCTGCAGCTCCGTCAGCAGCTCTTTCGCACGGGCCATCGCGGTGCGCCTGTCTGTTTTCTGCACAGCTCTCATGCTCTCATAAAACTGATCCCCGATCCGCACCACCGGATCCATAGACTCTGCCGGATGCTGAAAGATCATAGCGATCTCTCTGCCGCGCACCCTGGTCCAGTCTTTTTTGGTATACTTCGCAAGATTCTGATGATCAAACAGAATCTCACCGGAAGTAATCTTTCCGTTTCCCGGAAGTATTCCCAGAATACTTCGGATGGTCGTACTCTTACCGCTTCCGCTCTCGCCCACGATTCCGACGATCTGACCGGAATTGACCGTGAAGGAAACATCCTTCACGGTCTGCAGATCACCATATGAGATACAAAGCTGTTTCAGCTCAAGCATAAATCTTCTCCCTGTAGCCAGTATGAAATAATTACTCTGTGATATCGATCGTATTTGTGATCAGATAGTACTCTGTCGGGTTGATCTCAAATCCGGTCACCTTCTTGTTGTAAACGCAGATCAGTTTCTGATTTGCGAAGAATGCATAGGCACCGTCATTCATGATCTCCTGATTCATCTCGCGCATCAGTGCCACACGGTCTTCTTTTCCGTAGGTTGTGGAAAGCTTCTCAACATTTTCTGTAACCTTTGCATTGTCATAACCGTTATAGTTGTTGCTTGCACCCGGAACAAATACCATATTTGCAAAATATCCCTCATTTCCGGTCGGTGCCATTGCATAGTTCAGACCGGCAATGTCAAACTCACCTGCCTCCATTGTGGAATCCAGAACATCGTAGGTCTGGATCTGCAGATCCACGCCGATCTCTGCAAGCTGCGCCTGGAACATGTCCGCAAACTGAAGGAACTCTGTATTGTAGCTGTAGGTCACAAAGGTCAGAGACAGGTTTTCACCGTCCTTGTCCACGATACCATCTCCGTCTGTATCCTCGTATCCTGCTTCCGCCAGGAGTGCTGCCGCTCCTTCCGGATCAAACTTGGTGACAGCCAGATCAAGTCCGTCTGTTCCGCCGTATGCCAGTGCCGGTGAGAATACACCGTAGGACGGCTCTGCAAATCCGTTAAATACGACTTCCGCAAATCCTTCTCTGTCGATCGCCATGCTCAGTGCATTGCGCACATTCACATCCTGAAGTGCCGGAGTGTTCAGATTGTACATCAGGAAGCTGGTTCTGGTAGAAGTAACACTGTCCATCACGAAATTGTCGTCATTCTCAAACAGAGAAGTGCCTGCTGCCGGCAGCTGAGCGACCAGATCGATCTCTCCATTCTGCAGTGCCATATTTAAGGCATCCTGATCATCCACGATTTTCAGATCCACGGTATCCAGCTTCGGCTCACCGCCCCAGTAATTCTCATTTTTCTTCATCTGAACTTCTGCCATAGCTTCAAACGCAGTCGCAACAAACGGACCTGTGCAGGATGCGCCGAGCTCCGGATCGATCTCACTCTCAGAATCATAAACAGCCATCAGCGGATCACACAGATCATTTAACAGTGTCGGCTCCGGCTTTGTCGTCTTGATCGTCAGTGTCTGACCGTCTGCCTCCATGCTGTCGATGTAGACAGTCTCTAACAGACGGGCATTCTGTGCTGCAGTACGCTCAAAGCATTTCTTGACTGCATCAGCGGTCATCTTATTTCCATTGGAAAAAAGAACATCATCGCGCAGATGAAGCACCCAGGTCAGCTCATCTGTATTCTCATAAGACTCGCACAGCCACGGCTCTGCTTCGAAATTGTTGTTCAGACGGAACAGGTTCTCACTGATTCCGTAGATGGACATGATCCAACCGTCCCAGTTGTATCCCGGATCCAGACTCTCTGCTCCGAAAAATCCTGTAGTTGCTCCGGCTGTCAGATGCTTTTCTACGTCTGCTGCAAATACAGAAGCTGACATACCTGCCAGCATAGCCATGGAAATTACGATTGCTGCTGCTTTTCTCTTCATATCACTATTCTCCTTTGATATTAATAACTGTTTCTTTCTGTGCGGGCATCCAGTGAATCACGGACACTGTCGCCCAACAGATTGAAAATAATAACGCTGATAAATAATGCCAGTCCCGGAAACAGAATGATCCATGGAGCGGTCTGCAGATAGGTTCTTGCTTCGCTCATCATAACACCCCACTCTGCCGTCGGACGCTGTGCTCCGAGTCCCAGGAAGGATAACCCTGCCATACTGAGAATGACGCTTCCCACATCCAGTGCCGCCGTAACTGCCAGCGGTGCGATCATATTCGGCATGATATATCTCAGCATGATCTGCCATTTGGATGCCCCGCACAGCTTTGCCGCCTTGATATAGGTCTCTCCTCTGATCTGCTGCACAAGACTTCTCGCAAGTCTTGCGTAGGTCGTCCAATACACGGCACAGAGCGAGATCATGCCGTTGATGATCCCCGGACCAAGCATTCCGGCAACCGCGACTGCCAGAATAAAGCTTGGAAATGCCTGAAAGATCGTGATGATCTTCATGATCACGGTATCTGCAATGCCTCCGAGATATCCGGACACGATGCCAATGACCGTACCGATCAAGAATACGATCAGTACGATACAGATCGCGGTGTACAGGGACGTCTGACTTCCCTGCAGCACTCTGGAAAATACATCTCTTCCAAGATTGTCCGTGCCAAACCAGTGCGCTGCCGACGGAGGCTTGCCCGCACTTCGCATATCTGTCTTAAACGGGTCATACGGAAGCACCTTCCTGCAAAGATCGGCTCCTGCCAGCAGAAGTGCTGCCAGAGCAGCTCTGAAAATCAGTTGTCTTCTCACTTTATGCTTCATCACTGCTCATCCTCCCTCTGCGAATTCTCGGATCGAGCAATGAGCAGATGATCTCTACCAGTGCGTTGATCAGTACCACGATCACTGCCATCCAGAGAACATATCCCTGAATCACCGGATAATCCCGCGCTGTGATCGCATCCACTGCCATCTTTCCGACTCCCGGCCAGGAAAAGATACTCTCAACGATCGTTGACCCGCCGAGCATGGTTCCGAAGGAAAGACCAGTCAGGGTGATGATCGGTGCCAGACAGTTTCGAAGCACATGCCGAAACAGGATACTCATCTCCGAGACACCCCTGGTCAGCAGACCTTCCACATACTCTTTGCCAAGCTCTGATAAGACGATCGCCCTGACCTGTCTGATGTACCAGGCAGCCAGTGTGAGTGCCAGCACAAGCATTGGCATCACCATACCGTTCCGGTTACCTTTTGCAATGACCGGAAGCAGCTTTAACTTTAAAGAAAAAATATACATCAGGACCAGTGCAACGAAAAAAGACGGCAGCGATGAAAACAGATACGTAATCATGCGCAGTGCATTGTCCAGCCAGCCATCCTTAAATTTCGCACTCAGCAGTCCCAGCGGTATGGCGATCAGCATCGTCAGCAAAAGGGAGCTGACCGTCAGCAGGATCGTGTACGGCAGACTCTCCGTGATCTCCCTGACAACGCTCTTCTTTGACCGGTAGGACGTTCCGAAATCTCCTTTCAGAATCCCCTTCAGCCATCGGAAATACTGCTCGACCATGGGGCTGTCCAGGCCAAGCTCCTCTCTCTTCTGCTGCACAACTTCCTCGGAGACCATGTTTCCTCCCTTTTTCAGCATGATCGAAGCCGGATCCCCCGGTGAGAGATAGGATAGTATAAATGATAAAAATGTAATTCCAATAATAATGATCAGGAAGGATCCTGTCTTTTTTAACAGTATCTGAAACATAATTGCCCTCGATGAATCATTTCAGCTTTCCTTATACAGACAGCAATATCCGGAATATTCTGTCCAGACCAGGCAGAATATTCCGGATATTGTCCTGAAGGTTTGTAGATATGTATGCTTTACATCATACAGCTGGTCGACTTATGGTAATATCGTATAGTAGACTAGCGATCTCCGCAAGCCTCCCGGGGGGATATTTTTGTGGATTTCACCTTGCAAAATCTCTGATTCTGGATTATAATGTCGCCTGTCGAGTCTTTTTAAAGACTCTGCACAATTTCATAAGACAGTTCGTGACCATCCTGTCTATAAACAAAACTAGGGATAAGCATCTGTATCAGGACAGGTGCGCTTGATGGACACTTTTTGTGTCCTTTTTTTATCTCATTATCCCGGAAAGAGGCGATTATGAAAGAAAAGGCTTTGGTACTTTTCAGTGGAGGCCTTGACTCCACGACCTGCCTTGCCATGGCAGTGAAAAAATATGGCAGTGAAAATGTCATTGCTCTGTCTGTATCCTACGGACAGAAGCACAGCAGGGAGATCGATGCCGCCAAAAAAGTGGTGGAGCACTATCACGTAGCACACCGTATGCTTGATCTCTCGGCGATCTTTGAGGGCAGCAACTGTTCTCTTCTGGTACAGTCGGATCAGGAGATCCCGGAGGGCTCCTACGACAGTCAGCTGCAGGAGACAAACGGTGCCCCGGTCTCTACCTACGTTCCCTTCCGGAACGGACTGTTCCTCTCCTGTGCCGCTTCCATTGCACTTTCCAATGACTGCAGTGTCATTTACTACGGTGCACATGCAGATGATGCGGCCGGAAATGCGTATCCGGATACCTCCTCTGCCTTTCATCAGGCAGTCACTTCCGCCATTGCTCTCGGCAGCGGAAATCAAGTGACCGTGGAAGCCCCCTTTATCAAAATGACGAAAGGGGAAGTTGTGAAAATCGGTCTGGAGCTTGAGGTACCGTATGAACTGACCTGGAGCTGCTATGAGGGCGGCGAAAAGGCCTGCGGTGTCTGCGGCACCTGCATCGACAGAAAAGTAGCATTTACATGGAACCACATCCAGGATCCGATCCCATATGCAGATTAACGAAGGAGGAATCATCTAATGAATGAATGTTTATTTTTCGCATCACTGATCTTTTTCTTACTGGCAGTAGTTGTACTTTACCGCCTGTTCGGCTGCGCAGGACTCTATGCCTACATCGGCTTTGCCACCATTCTTGCAAACATCCAGGTCTGCAAATCCATTGAGCTCTTCGGTCTTTCTACGACAGCCGGAGCAGTGCTCTATGCATCTACCTTCCTCTGCACCGATATTCTTTCCGAAAAATACGGTAAGAAAACTGCCGCATCCGCTGTATGGCTCGGCATCGGTGTCAATATTTTATGGCTTGCAGGTACTCAGATCACACTGCTTTTCAATGCATCTGCCTCTGATTACATCCAGCCTTCTCTCGCAGTTGTCTTCGGAATGGTACCGCGAATCACCTTCGCAAGTCTGCTGGCCTATGTCATCAGCCAGCGCGTAGATGTCTTCCTCTACCACCGTATCTGGCAGATGACCGGAAATAAAAATACCGGTCTCTGGATCCGCAACAATGGCTCCACCATGATCTCACAGCTTTTTGATACTGTGATCTTTGCAAGTGTCGCATTTCTCGGAACCATGCCGATGAATGTATTCTGGCAGGTGCTTCTGACCACCTATTTCTTCAAAGTGATCATCGCTGCCTGCGACACACCGTTTATCTATCTCGCAAGAAATATTCAGCCGAAAGTACAGGAAAATGTACTGCCGACCGAAGCAGCTTAAACAGAAAGGATTTATCTTATGAACAGAGAAGCAGATCATTTACAGCAGTTAGGGAAAAAAACGACCTACAGCATGGACTATGCTCCGGAAGTGCTGGAGACCTTTGAAAACAAGCATCCGGACAATGATTACTTTGTAAAATTCAACTGTCCGGAGTTCACCAGTCTCTGCCCGATCACCGGTCAGCCGGACTTTGCAACCATCTACATTTCCTACATTCCGGACAAAAAGATGGTGGAATCCAAGTCCCTGAAGCTCTATCTTTTCAGTTTTCGCAATCACGGAGATTTTCATGAAGACTGCATGAATATCATCATGAAGGATCTGGTAAAGCTGATGGATCCCCGCTATCTTGAGGTGTGGGGCAAATTCACACCGCGCGGAGGCATCTCCATCGACCCGTACTGCAACTATGGCAGACCGGGAACCAAGTATGAAGAAATGGCTCAGAAGCGCCTTATGTGGCATGATATGTATCCGGAGACGATCACCAATCGATAAAATCTCATATGTCTAAAAAGAGGGGGCTGTCGCAAAATAACTGATTTTTCAGTTATAAGAGCGGCAGCTCTTCTCTTAAATCTGAAAATCCAGCCCGTTATCCTTTTGTGGATTCTGGACTGGATTTTTGCCGTACTTTAATAAGCCTTGTGGATTACTCTCTTTTTTATGCTGTTTTTACTTTAACGAAATGATTCTGTGTTCTTTCGCCTTGTATCTTTGCATGAAATTTGTTGATGTTGTATCCAAAACTAAGCAGCAAGAGTTCCAGTTTTACTTTGGTTTTTCCATGCAGCAAAAATCGTTGGAACTCATAATCATTTTTCGGAGTCCGTTTTCTTTTTATACACGAAAAAGGAGCCGTTGCTCCATAGATTACTCATCTATTTTTCAACAGCCCCTTGCCGGCCATCTTTTCTATC
>JAUNAF010000098.1 GCA_030527715.1 Eubacteriales bacterium | reverse complement strand
CGTTATGTTAGAAATCGAACAATATTGTAAGGCGGTGGAGACTGATTGTCAAGTGCATTTGGTGTATACAAAGGAAGTTTTATACTTGACAGCTTCGGTAAAAATATGAAATGATATCAGAATCAAAAGCAGGAGGTGTGAAATCAGGTTGGCTCAAAAGCGCAATTATCAGAAAGAACTGGATAAGATTATTGAAAGGAGCCTGGCGGAGGGAAAAGTCCCGTCGCTGCTGCTGCACAGCTGCTGTGCACCATGCAGCAGTTATGTACTGGAGTATCTGTCACAGTATTTTAAGATCACCGTCTTTTACTATAACCCGAATATTTCACCGCGGGAGGAATATCAGAAGAGAGTGGAGGAGGAGCAGAGACTGATCGCTGCAATGCCTGCAAAATATCCGATCGAATTCATCGAGGGAGATTTTGATGCACCAAAGTATTACGAGGCAGTGAGAGGACTGGAAAAGGAGCCGGAGGGGGGCAGCCGATGTGAGGTGTGCTTCCGGCTGAGACTTAAGAAGACTGCAGAGCTGGCTGCGGAGCTTGGCATGGATTATTTTACAACGACGCTCACGATCAGTCCGCTGAAAAATGCTTCGCTGCTCAATGAGATCGGCGAGGAGCAGGCAGACGAGTATAAGGTCACCTGGATGCCCTCAGATTTCAAGAAACGCAACGGTTATAAAAGGTCGGTAGAACTTTCTGCGGAATACGGTCTTTACCGCCAGAATTTCTGCGGCTGCGTTTTTTCCAGAGAGGCGAATAATGCCCTTGCTACAGAAAAAAAAGTATGATAAACTATCAAATCAGAAACAGGCATGAACCGTTTGGAATCTGACTTCATTATAGAAACGAGGAGAAAACATGGCGCAGTTATGGGGCGGACGTTTCACAAAAGAAACGGATCAGTTGGTTTACAATTTTAATGCTTCGATTCTGTTTGACCAGAAGTTCTGGAAACAGGATATTGCAGGAAGCAGAGCACATGTCCGTATGCTTGCAAAGCAGGGCATTCTGACAGAAGATGAGCGTGATCAGATTCTCGCAGGTCTCGATGGGATCGAGGCAGATGTCGAGAGCGGCAAGCTTGAGATCACACAGAAATATGAAGATATCCACAGCTTCGTAGAGGCGAATCTGATCGACCGTATCGGAGATGCAGGCAAAAAACTGCACACCGGACGCAGTCGAAATGATCAGGTCGCTCTGGATATGAAGCTCTATACCAGAGATGAGATCGGAGAGATCGATGCTTTATTAAAGAAGCTTCTGGAGACACTGCTTTCCATGATGGAAGAGCATATCCACACGTATATGCCTGGCTTTACCCATCTGCAGAAGGCGCAGCCGATCACTTTGACCCACCATATCGGAGCATATTTTGAGATGTTCCGCCGTGACCGTCAGAGACTTTCCGATATCAAAGAGCGCATGAACTACTGTCCGCTGGGCAGCGGCGCACTCGCAGGTACGACGTATCCGCTGGACCGTGAGTACACAGCTGAGCTTCTCGGCTTTGCAGGTCCGACGTTAAACAGTATGGATTCAGTAGCTGACCGCGATTATGTGATCGAGCTCTTATCCGCACTTTCCACGATCATGATGCATCTGTCACGTTTCTGTGAGGAGATCATTATCTGGAACAGCAACGAATACCGTTTTGTAGAGATCGATGATGCCTACAGTACCGGCAGCAGCATTATGCCGCAGAAGAAAAATCCGGATATCGCAGAGTTGGTTCGCGGAAAAACCGGAAGAGTGTACGGCGCGCTGATCTCGATTCTGACGACTATGAAAGGTCTTCCGCTTGCCTATAACAAGGACATGCAGGAGGACAAAGAGCTCACCTTCGATGCGATCGATACCGTAAAGGGATGTATCGCACTGTTTACCGGAATGGTTTCCACCATGAAATTCCGCAAACAGGTCATGGAGGAGAGTGCAAAGAATGGATTTACGAATGCGACGGATGCCGCAGACTATCTGGTAAATCACGGAGTACCGTTCAGAGATGCCCACGGCATCGTCGGAAGACTGGTACTGTACTGCCTGGATAAAAATACTTCGATCGATGATCTCTCTCTTGAGGAGCTTAAGGAGATCAGTCCGGTATTCGAGGAGGACATTTACGAGGCAGTCAGCCTGAAGACCTGCGTAGAAAAACGCCAGACGATCGGTGCACCGTCCGAGCTGGCTATGCAAAAGAGCATTGAAGCAGGCAAGGCATATCTTGCAAACTCATAAGAGACAGCAGATGAGGAGGAAATGAAAAATGAGTGAAAAGTTAAGAGTCGGTATTTTAGGTGCAACAGGTATGGTAGGACAGAGATTTATCTCTTTGCTCGAGAATCATCCGTGGTTTGAGGTTGTTACACTTGCAGCCAGCCCGCGCAGCGCAGGCAAGACCTACGAAGAGGCAGTCGGCGGACGCTGGAAGATAACCACTCCGATGCCGGAGGCTGTAAAGAAGCTGGTAGTTATGAACGTAAATGAGGTGGAGAAGGTTGCAGCGAGCGTTGATTTCGTATTCTCCGCAGTAGATATGTCCAAGGATGAGATCCGTGCGATTGAGGAGGCTTACGCAAAGACTGAGACTCCGGTCGTTTCCAATAACAGTGCTCACAGATGGACACCGGATGTGCCGATGGTAGTTCCGGAGATCAACGTAGAGCAGTTTGCAGTAATTGCTGACCAGAAGAAGCGTCTCGGCACCATCCGCGGATTCATCGCTGTTAAGCCGAACTGCTCTATCCAGAGCTATGCGCCGGCACTTGCAGCATGGAGAGAGTTTGAGCCGTATGAGGTAGTGGCTACCACTTACCAGGCAATTTCCGGAGCAGGAAAGACCTTTAAGGACTGGCCGGAGATGGTTGAGAATGTGATCCCGTTCATCAGCGGTGAGGAGGAGAAGTCTGAGCAGGAGCCGCTTCGTATCCTTGGTGAGGTGAAGGACGGTGTGATCGTAAAGGCTGAGGAGCCGAAGATCACCTGCCAGTGTATCCGTGTTCCGGTATTAAACGGACATACCGCTGCTGTATTTGTAAAATTCCGCAAGAAACCGACCAAAGAGCAGCTGATCGAAAAGCTTGTGAACTTCTCCGGTTATCCGCAGGAGAAGAAGCTTCCGAGTGCACCAGCTCAGTTCATCCGTTACATGGAGGAGGACAACCGTCCACAGGTACAGGCTGATGTAAACTATGAGAATGGTATGGGCGTTTCCATCGGACGACTTCGTGAAGACAGCATCTATGACTTCAAGTTTGTCGGACTTTCTCATAACACCATCCGTGGTGCAGCAGGCGGAGCCGTACTTTGCGCTGAGAGTCTGAAGTCTCTGGGTTATATTCAGAAAAAGGAACAGTAATAACATGATAAGGTTTAAGAATCTTACAAAAAGCTATGGAAATGGCAGAGGAATTTTTGATTTTTCCTTTGAAGTGGAAGAGGGAGAGGTCTTTGGTCTGGTAGGACCGGCCTCTTCAGGGAAAACGACTGCCCTTCGCATGCTTATGGGATTTGAGGAACCAACGAAGGGAAGGTGTGCGATCAACGGGAAGGACTGCAGCAAGGCTGGCGCTTCCCAGAGAGCACAGATCGGATACCTCCCGCAGAAAACCGATCTGCCTCCGTCTCTGACTGTGAGGCAGTTTTTGCGTTCTCTGAATGAAATTCGGGGGATTCGAAATCTGGAGCATATGTTTGAGCTTGCCGGTCGTCTGCAGCTGGAGCTGGATGTTCCGCTGAGAAAAATGAGTAAGGCAGAGCAGAGAAAGACAGCGATCATCGCAGCTGTGATGCATCATCCGCAGATCCTGCTTCTGGATGCGCCGTTCCGCCATCTGGATCCGAAGGAACGAAATGTTGTGACTGAGATCATTCTTGAGGAAAGAGAGAAGAATCACATCGTGGTATTATCCACAGATTCTGTCGAGGATGTGGATCTGACCTGCGACCGCGTGGCACTGCTGGACCACGGAAATGTGGCCTATCTCGGAGATATCGAGAATCTCAGGGACAATATGTACCGCAATTATCAGATCCGCTTTTCCAGCAAACAGATGGCGATGAAGTTCTCAAAGGAACAGTTTGAGATCAAGAGCATGAAGGATCGAAATGTCGTAGTGACTGTGCGCGGGGCACTTCTGCCGCTGCTTCGCACACTCGGAAAGTATAATGTGATGGGCATTGAGCCGATTCCGCTGTCGCTGGAGGAGGCATTTGCGCAGATCTATGGAGGAAGGATCCATGTGT
Source organism: Eubacteriales bacterium (assembly GCA_030527715.1). Classification (GTDB taxonomy): domain Bacteria; phylum Bacillota; class Clostridia; order Lachnospirales; family Lachnospiraceae; genus Marvinbryantia. The sequence continues at coordinate 3,554 of JAUNAF010000098.1, read as the reverse complement.
AATCTGGGACTGCTGAAGCAGGATTTTAAAATAAACCGCTGGGTTCTGATATTGTTTTATGTACTCCAGACACTGTCACTGTGCCTTGCCTGGATGATCCGCAGAATGCATCTGATTCAGATCTCAGATGTTTTCTGGGATACGATTCCGACGATTCTGATCCCGGCAGGACTGGCGATCATGCTCGCCTACAGCACCGTGCTTGCCAGAAAACAGGACGGCACTATGGATTTTCTGCTGACAACACCGCTGAATATCAGAAAAATCTTCAGAACAAAGGCAGTTTTTGTTTTTCTGAATCTTTTTCTGCTGCTGGCACTTTCCACCGGATTCGGTCTGCTGACCAAGGGATATCTGCTCTCCGGTCAGTGGCAGGCGGCTTCCTATATCCGTCTGAATATCGGTGCATTCTGCCTGCAGTTTCTGATCAGCAGTTACTGTCTGCTGATTTCCTGTTCCGTAAGGCACACAAGAAGCTATACGATCTTTGGAGTGCTTCTTCCGGTGCTGATGTACGGAATTTATGTGATCTATTATCTGAATCCGGGATTGCAGGTACTTCAGTTCCTGTCAGTCTTCAGCCTGTATCGTCAGCGCTGGTATCTGACCGGAAATGGACTCTCGTATCTCGGAGAGGGAATTTTCCTTGCAGCCGGCGTGGCAATGGCGCTGCTTGCAGGAAGCAGATTTCGTGAACAGACCGCAGCCTAGGGGGTTAAATGGCAAAATCTTTATTTATCGCTGAGAAACCGAGTGTTGCTCAGGAATTTGCAAAAGCATTAAAAGTCAATATGACCAGACAGGATGGCTATCTGGAAGGTGAAGATACTGTGGTTACCTGGTGCGTCGGGCATCTGGTAACCATGAGTTATCCTGAGGTCTATGATGAGAAGTATAAGAAGTGGAGCCTTGCGACACTTCCTTTTTTACCGGAAAATTTTCTGTATGAGGTGATACCGCAGGTCAAAAAGCAGTTCAAGATCGTGAGTTCACTTCTGAACAGAAAAGACGTGACAACGATCTATGTCTGTACCGACTCCGGACGCGAGGGAGAATATATCTATCGTCTGGTGGAGCAGCAGGCAAAGGTAAATATCTCGGAGAAGACGAGAAAACGTGTCTGGATCGATTCACAGACAGAGGAGGAGATCCTGCGCGGTATCCGTGAGGCAAAGGATCTTTCGGAATACAATGCACTTTCAGATGCAGCTTACCTTCGCGCGAAGGAAGACTATCTGATGGGCATCAACTTTTCACGGCTGCTCACCTTAAAGTACGGCAATGCGATCTCCGATTATCTTCAGACGAAGTACACGGTGATCTCTGTCGGTCGTGTCATGACCTGCGTGCTCGGCATGGTCGTTCGCAGAGAGCGCGAGATCAGAGCCTTCGTCAAGACACCGTTTTACCGTGTCATTGCAAAGATGCAGGCAGGTGAGAGTGTGATCGAGGGAGAGTTTCGCGCCGTGGAGGGCTCGGAGTACTATCTCTCTCCGAAACTGTACCGTGAGAACGGCTTCCGTGAAAAGAAGGATGCAGAAGCTTTTGTATCAAAGCTTTCTCAGATCCAGCCGCAGGAGGCCGTTGTGGAGGCGGTCGAACGAAAAACCGAGAAGAAAAATCCTCCGCTTCTGTTCAACCTGGCGGAGCTTCAGAATGAGTGTTCAAAACTCTTTAAGATCAGTCCGGATGAGACCCTGCGCACGGTGCAGGAGCTCTACGAGAAGAAGCTGGTCACCTATCCGAGAACGGATGCACGTGTACTTTCCACAGCAGTTGCCAAGGAGATTACCCGCAACCTGCGCGGACTCTGCGCGGTCCCGTCCGTTTCCGGATTTGCACAGCAGGTACTGGATGAGGGAAAATACAGAAACCTTGCGAAGACCCGCTATGTCAATGACAAACAGATCACAGACCACTATGCGATCGTGCCGACAGGGCAGGGTATCGGAAGTCTGAAAAGTCTGCCGGAGCGGTCGGCAAAGGTGTATGAGCTGATCAGCAGAAGATTCCTGAGTATTTTCTATCCTCCGGCGGTATATCGTAAGATCAGTCTGACAGCACTGATCGGAAAAGAGCGTTTCTTTGCATCGGTCCGCGTACTTGAGGACGAAGGTTATCTTGCAGTTACCAGAGAACGGTCAGGAAATGAAGATAAAAATGATCCGGAGCTGTTAAAGGCGATGTCGTCACTCAGAAAGGGTGCGCATCTTCCGCTGAACGGAATGGAGATCAGAGAGGGAGAGACAGCACCTCCGAAGCGCTACAATTCCGGATCCATGATCCTGGCAATGGAAAATGCCGGACAGCTGATCGAGGATGAGGAGCTGAGAGAACAGATCAAGGGCAGCGGCATCGGTACGAGCGCAACCAGGGCGGATATCCTGAAAAAGCTGATCTCGATCAACTACATCTCGCTGAACAAGAAGACACAGGTACTCACACCGACACAGCTTGGAGAGATGATATTTGATGTGGTGAATGCATCCATCCGTTCCCTGCTGAATCCTGAGCTGACAGCAAGCTGGGAAAAGGGGCTGACCTATGTTGCAGAGGGAAGCATTACACCGGAAGAATATATGACAAAGCTGAACGGCTTTGTGAAGACACGTACAGAGGCTGTTCTTGGAAACAATCAGAGCTATGCACTGCGCGGATGCTTTGAACAGGTTTCTCATTATTATAAGAAGGCACCGGCGGGAAGAAGTACCGGAAGACGCACACGAACTGCATCGGGCACGGCATCCCGCAGGAAAAGTTAAAGAAAAGAGAGGATAACATTATGGAATCAGCAAAAATCAGTAATCTTTATACTTTAGAGGAGACCATTGCGGCAGAGCTGTTTGAGGGAGCGGAGTATCCGTGGGAAGTACTTCCGAAGATCAGCGAGTTTATCGTAAAGCTCGGAGCAGCTCTGGATGCTGCTGAGTATGACAAAGTCGGTGAGAATGTGTGGATCGCAAAGAGTGCAAAGGTTGCACCGACCGCATTCATCAACGGACCGGCGATCATCGGCAAGGAGGCAGAGGTTCGTCACTGCGCATTCATCCGCGGCAATGCGATCGTGGGAGAAGGAGCAGTTGTAGGAAACTCTACTGAGCTGAAGAACGTGGTTCTGTTCAACAAAGTGCAGGTTCCGCACTACAATTATGTCGGAGATTCCATCCTTGGATTCCGTGCTCACATGGGTGCAGGAAGCATTACCTCCAATGTAAAGTCAGATAAGACTCTGGTCGTTGTAAAAGACAATGATGAGCAGATCGCAACCGGACTCAAGAAATTCGGCGCTATGCTCGGTGACTGCGTTGAGGTAGGCTGCAATTCCGTATTAAATCCGGGAACTGTACTAGGAAAGAATTCCCAGATCTATCCGGTATCCTGTGTAAGAGGCGTGATCCACGAGAACAGCATCTACAAGAAACAGGGAGAAGTTGTAGAGAAGAGATAAGCTGTAATAGAATAAGAAAGTTAAAAAGCCGGCGTTTGATACGCCGGCTTTTCAGACTGTAGACAAAGCAGGTGTGAGAAACCGTTCTCACACCTGCTTTTCTGTA
>JAUNAF010000001.1 GCA_030527715.1 Eubacteriales bacterium | reverse complement strand
CGCCGGCCGCGGGGGTCTCCTCCGCGACAGCCTCGGTAGTTTCCTCCTCGACTGCCTCGGTCTCTGCCGTTCCATCCGCCGCCGCATGGAAGGTGACTCTCTCCTGCTCTGTCTCAGTGCTTTCCAGAGATGCATCCATTCCGATCGTAACACGCTCTGACTCTGCACCGTATGCCATAGCTCCAAATGCTCCGACGGTCAGCAGTGCTGCTGCCGCAATGCCTGCTCTTTTCTTCTTATCCATGATTTTGCCTCCTGTTACTTCTATATTCTTTGATTCCTATCTTTCATCTGTCACATAGTGTAACAGTGCTTTGTGTTTAAATTGTGATGATTAAACACTTTTTTTCGTTTTTTCAAAATAAAGCTTCCAGAACTTTGCATGCGGGCTCATCGTACACTTCAGGACAAGTGACTTTGGCAGCCTGCGGTAGCGCTTTCCGACAAAATATCCCAGATACTTCCAGCCGCTCATCCAGACAAGGGTCAGGATCGTGAACGGACGGCGTACTTTCAGCAGATGCAGTGCGGTCTCCTTCACAAGCTTCTTTCCCTCTTTCTCTGAGCTTACTTTCTCAAAGATCTCGGGATGTTCTGCCTGTGATACTGCCAGATCAAAGTTTCTCTGAAACTGCTGCAATCCGCTGTAATTGTGTGAATGAATCACTTCTGCTTCAGCAGCGTAGGCGATCTGATAGCCTGCGAAGATCAGCTTTGCGGCAAAGATCATGTCTTCATTAAATATGGTCGGCTCCTCAAAGCCTCCCAGCTTCTCGAAGATCCCGCGGTCATAGGCAGCACAGACATTGGAACAGAAGAACGTCTTGATGCCAAGGCGTGGAAGATCCTTCTCTGATTTGACAAAGCTCCGGTCTCCGTAGTTGAATTTTCGTGTGTAAGTTTCCAGATAAGCACAGTCCTCTCTCGGGAGCTGTCTGGCATAGACGGCTGCTGTCTTTTCTCCATTTACCAAAAAAGCTTCTGCCATATGCTGCAGAAGCCTTTCATTTTTTGGTAATGCATCCTGTGTCATAAACAGCAGTATGTCCGCCTCAGACCGGGAAGCAGCACGCTGACGGCTGCCTCCGTGGTCAAATTCTTCAGGTTGAATATGTTCTATGATTACTTTCGTACCGCACGGCAGAGTTCCATTCTGTACCAGTGTATGGTCAAACTCTGCTTTCTCCCAGGCATCTCTTCCGGTGTTGATCAGAATCAGATGATCTGCCTTCACGCTCTGCACATCAATTCTGCGCAGAAGCTCGGTGAATTCTTTTCCGGGACGGTAGGTCGGAATCACAACATCAATAGACTTCATCATGCATTCCCCTTTTTCTCCGGCGGTCTGTCTGCTACTGGTAAATGCTGTATCTGTATGCGATCTCATCACTGATGGTCTTCACCACGTCAGACGGCTGGTAAGCGGCATCCTCACCGAACAGGAAGGTATGCAGCTGCTTGACATCGGATGCCAGATCTGTAGATACTACATAGGATCCGCCGGCTCTGCTCATATCGGAATTTCCGATGGAGTACGGGAAACCGGTCGTCTCAACGATATTGTAAGCGCTGACATCCTTTGCAAGTGCAAGGATCTCTGTCACACTCAGGTTGGTCTCGATATAATCAAACATCTGATTGATCAGTGCTGTCAGAGAGATCGGATCCATGGTCTTGACCTTTGCAAAGATCTGATTGATGACCTTTCTCTGACGCTCGGTTCTCTCATAGTCCAGACCGATGTAACGGATACGGCAGTAAGAGATTGCCTGCAGTCCGTTCAGTGTCTGCAGTCCAGGCTGAGTTACCGGAACGATCTCCAGACCGGTGATCTCTGAACTCTCGTTCTGATAGTTGTTCAGGTGGAGGATCTCCTCCTCACGAACGTCGATCTCTACACCGCCGATCGCATTGACCAGTGTTGCAACGATATCCATGTTCACGGTCACGTAATCTGAGATATCCAGATCCAGGTTTTTGTTCAGCATGTTGATGGAACGCTCCGGACCACCCATTGCATAGACATCGGTAGCCTTGTTGTAGTTTCCGGTCGTATCCTCAAGATAACTGTCACGGTAAACAGAAGCAAGTTTTACATCCTTGGTATCCTTGTTGATACTGCAGACGATGATCGTATCACTCTGTCCCATCGTTGCACTCTTGTCACGGGAATCTACACCGTAGAGTGCGATGTTCCAGTAGCCTTCCAGCTTCTGCTGTACTTCGTCCGAGAGCTGCTGTTTGATGTTCTGCTGGATCGCTTTTTCCTGAACATCGGAGCTGCTGCTGGTGATCTGAGAATATCTGGAAGCGACATAAAGTCCGGCTGCCAGAAGCAGAAGGATCAGAATCTCAAAAGCAAACAGCAGACGACGTCTCTTTCTCTTGCGTCTGCGTTTCGGATTCTGCTCATAGTATCCGTCCTGCTGATAATACCCCTGTGGTTCCTGCATGTTTTTTTTGCGCGCCATCTCTTTCCCCTTTTCAATATGCGTTTTTATTGATAAATCCCTTATAGACGGTCAGAAACAGGATTTTGATATCCAGTCCCATCGTCCAGTTTTCTATATAATAGAGATCACAGTCAATTCTCTTTCGGATCGAGGTATCCCCTCGAAAACCATTGACCTGTGCCCATCCGGTCATACCCGGACGCACCTGATGCTTTACCATATATCTCGGGATCTCCTCACGGAATTTTTCCACGAACTGCGGACGCTCCGGCCGTGGCCCGATCAGACTCATTTCTCCCTTTAATACATTGATCAGCTGCGGCAGCTCATCAATGCTTGTTTTCCTCAAAAATTTTCCGACCGGAGTAACTCTCGGGTCATTTTTTACCGTCCACTGCGTCTTCTCACTCGAAGGCTTCTGAACACCCATGGAACGGAATTTGTACATAACAAACGGCTGATTGTGAAGTCCGACTCTCTCCTGCTTATAGATCAGCGGTCCCGGGGAGGTCAGCTTGATCAGACATGCCGCCATCAGCATCACCGGTGAGAACAGTACCAGACTGACAGAGGCGCCTGCGATATCGAAGACTCTCTTTGCCAGCATGCTGAAGGTGTTGGAAAGCGGGACATAGCGGATATTGATGACCGGAAGTCCCATCAGATCCTCTGTATAAGGTTTTGTCGGAATGATATTGCTGTAATCAGGAATAAATTTGGTATGTACGCCGGATTTCTCGCAGAGTGCCACGATGTGCTCCAGCTTATCGTATTCGTTCAGTCCGAGTGTGATCGCGATCTCATCAAACTGATTTGCCTCCAGGATCTCTGTCAGCTCGTCTGTGCTGCCGATCACATGGATATTTTTATAGGTTGTGGAACAGTCGACGTTGTCGTCCAGAATTCCGTGTATGTGGTAGCCCCACTGCGGATTCTCTATGATGCGGTCAATATACTCTTTTGCCGAGCGACCGTAACCTACCAGCAGAATATGTTTCTGATTCATGCCCCTGCTGCGCAGTCTGTGCAGAACCAGGCGGATCACCATTCGTTCCACGGACTCTGCGACAAGGTTAAAGCCAAAGAAGGTAAACACCAGACCTCGTGAGAAATCCAGCTGCTTTACCAGCATGGCCGCTGCAAGAAACAGGATGAGACCCAGACCGTTGGCCTTTATGATCTTCCACAGCTCACGCCTTCGCCCTGATACACGCTTGGGCGAATACAGCTGAACTGCCGAATAGAGCAGCAGCATTCCCGGCACCAGTGGAAGCAGAGCCAGCATATAGGTCTCCACCGGCAGTACGCCGACATTTCTGCTGCGCAGCTTGATCTGAAGAAACCATGCCAACATATAGGAGACCATGATGATCAAGGCATCGATCAGAACCTGCAGGCGGTTGAAGTACCGCTGATTATCTTTTATCACTGCATTTTTCTCCTGAATGATTCATGTTCATAATCCAAACTTCATCATACAATACAGCCATGGAAAATGCAAGAAATCTACCCTATATTTTTCCATAACTGAAGCTGTATCTTCCAGCAGTTGTCAAAGTTTTCCGGCAGAAATGCTGCTTTCTGACCTTTTCTTGCAAGCAGAATGCCCTGCCAGAGTCCTTTCAGATAGGTCAGTCCAAACCCTTTGCAGAGAAAGAACAGAAATTTGATCAGGTGTCCTGCTGCCAGAAACGGCAAATTGATCAGGATCTGCCAGCGTGACATGTTTTTGTAGATCAGGTAAATATTGTTTCTCGCTGCATGCGAGACTTTAAATGCATTATAGCGCGATCCGGTCGCGGCACTGCCCTTGTGATAGATGACAGCCTTTGGCACCAGACGGTTTCTGTAACCGCAGATCTTTGCCCGATAGCCGATATCGATGTCTTCGAGATAGGCAAAATGTGCCTCGTCAAAGTAACCGATCTTTTCAAACACGGATTTGCGATAGATCGCTGCACCGCCGCAGCAGGCAAAGATATCCTCAGAGGCATGGAACTGATCTACTCTCTTTCCCTTGCCTCTGGCTCTTGCCCACCCGAGTGCATTGTAGGTATCTCCTGCGTCATCGATCAGCTCGGGAGCATCCATCTGCAGCATCATTGCCTGCGCAGAAAAGATCTGCGGATCTGCCGAGACCGCACGATACAGCTCCTCCGCAAAGTGAGGATCTGCCGTCGTATCATTGTTCAGCAGTATGACATACTCTGCATTCGCATGTCGGATGCCGGTGTTGACCGCGCCGCAGAAACCGGTATTTTCCGATCTGGTGATCAGCTCGATCTCCGGATACTCGGCACGTATCAGCGCAACACTGCCGTCCGTTGACGCATTGTCTACAATTATGATTTCCATGTCTTTCAGCGTCTGCTGTTTCAGACTGTCCAGACATGCTCTTAAGAAGCGCTCCCCCTGATAGTTCGGGATCACCACGCTTACCTTTGCTTTTTTCATCGTTTCCTATACTCTCAGCGACATGTTATGCTTGCTCAGTGTCAGGTTCGGGCTGTAGCAGGGATCTCCCTTTGCAAGAAACTCTGCCCATTTCTCCTGCATAAAAGCAACTTCCTTTGCATGACGCTCTTTCTTGCCGTCATCACTGCCTCTTGACTTCGACTCATAGTGGTAGAGCTCCACGAACGGATCGTAGACGATCAGATAGCCCGCGGTCACGATCTTCAGACCAAGGTCGACATCATTGAATGCCACAGTGAGCTCTTCCTCAAGCCCGCCGACCTCGTCAAAGACATCACGGCGCACCAGCGCGCAGGCTGCTGTCACACCGCTTAGATTCATCTGGATCGATGCTCTGTGCATATATCCTGAGTTTCTGCGCGGCATATTTACAAATGCGTGATCTGCCAGTCCGCCCATGCCGATGATCGTTCCGGCAGACTGGATCGTGTTGTCCGGGAAGTACAGCTTCGCACCGACCATACCGACCTCTCTGCGGATGCAGTTGGACAGCAGTTCTGTCAGCCATCCGGTCGTGATCACTTCGGTGTCATTGTTCATCAGCAGAAGATACTCGCCCTCTGCCTGAGCAGCTGCAAAATTGTTGATCGCAGAATAATTGAATTCCTTCTCCCAGTACAGTACACGGACATGATTTTTGCCGTCGATCTCCTTATAATACTCAAAGATCTCCTCACCGGTGCTGTTATTCTCGACGACCAGGATCTCATAATTATCATAGAGGGTCATCTCCCAGATCGAATTCAGGCACTTCTGAAGAGTCGCCTTCTCATCCTTATTCGGGATCAGAATCGATACTTTCGGAGTCTCATTTAAGGCATATCTCACGCGGTAATATCCGAGATCCGGGGTATCTCCCACCTCAGCATCAACTCCGCAGCGCTTCAGATGCTCCTCTAGCGCACGCTTGCCGGCCTCGAAGGCATACAGCTTGCTGTCCGGATTGTCAGAGGTAGAATTCTCATGAGTTCTCCAGTGATAGAGCACGCGCGGAACATGGCCGGTCTTTTTTGCCTGCTCCGTGCATCTGAGAATAAAATCATAATCCTGCGCACCGTCAAACTCCGTCCTGAAGCCGCCTACCGCAACTGCCAGCTCTCTTCTGACCACAAAGAAGTGGCAGATATAATTGTTGGAGCGCAGCAGATCCAGATTGAAGTCCGGCTTCATATTCGGAGTCAGATATCTGGTGCCCTTTCGATTGATCTTGTCCTCGTCGGTGTAGACTGCATCATAACACTCATCCTCGTCCAGCTTTCTGCGGATCTCAAAGAGTGCATCCGGCTCCAGAAGATCGTCATGATCCAGCAGCCCCACAAAATCACCCGTTGCCATGGCAAGTGCTTCGTTCGTATTTTCCGCGATGCTGCCGTTCTTTTTCAGGATCTGATAGCGGATCCTCTGATCCTTTTCCTGATATTCCTCAATAATAGAAGTCAGTGCGGTGATCTTTCTGTGCCTCGGAGCATCCTCTTTTCCGTCGGTCTTCTTCTGACGGCCTCCGGAAAAGTCTCCCTGCACGAATGTCGGGCTCGCGTCTGCCAGACAGAGCTCCCAGTCTGCATAGCTCTGTTTCTGTACAGATTCGATCATTTCCCTCAGAAATTTCTCCGGGGTCTGGTACAGCGGCACCACAATGCTGATCGTTTTCTTTGTCTCAAATATGGTCTCGCTCTGCTCTCTCAGGGTCTGCTCAGTCACTCTGTGCAGGTCAAACCAGGTCTTATAGCTGACTTCAGTACTCTGAAAACGTTCCATCAGATGCACTGTGAACTGCTTTATCCCATGCCTTTTCAGATAGCGATAACCCTTTTTGATGTATGCAGGAGAAATGACTTTCAGCATTCCTCCCCAGTCTGTTCCATATTCTTTGTCCATAAGTCCTCCATCAGACTAGAAACCCTTAAAGTTCAGTACGGTATCTGTAACGTACTTCACCTGCTCGTCCGTCAGATTATAGAACATCGGAAGTCTTACGATACGCTCACTCTCTTTTGTTGTGTGTACATCCTCTCCGTGGAAGCGGCCGAAGCGCTTTCCTGCAGCGGAGGAATGCAGCGGAATATAATGGAATACCGCCATGATATCGTGTTCTTTCAGATAATCTATAAATGCTGTTCTGGTTTCCAGATCCTTCAGTTTCAGATAATACATGTGTGCATTGTGCTTGCAGTACTCCGGCACAAACGGGCGGATCACCGCTCCTGCCTGCTCCAGGCATTCAAAATGCTCATGATAATAATTGTAGATCGCCATACGGCGCTCATTGATCTCCTCTGCCTTCTCAAGCTGTGCATACAGATAGGCGGCATTCAGATCACTCGGCAGATAGGAAGAACCGTAGTCTACCCAGGTATATTTGTCGATCTGTCCGCGGAAGAAGCGGCTGCGGTCGGTACCCTTCTCACGAAGGATCTCCGCACGGTCACGGTATTCGATATCGTTGAACAGCAGTGCTCCGCCCTCTCCCATCGTGTAGTTTTTAGTTTCATGGAAGCTGTAGCATCCGAAATCACCGATGGTGCCGAGTGCCTTTCCCTTGTACCAGGCATAGACGCCCTGTGCCGCATCCTCGACAACGCGCAGATTATGACGCTTTGCGATCTCCATGATCTCGTCCATCTCGCAGGAGACACCTGCATAGTGAACGACTACGATCGCCTTGGTCTTCTCTGTGATCGCGTCCTCGATCAGACGCTCATCAATATTCATCGTCTCCGGATGAATGTCCACAAATACGATCTTTGCTCCGCGCAGTACGAAGGCGTCTGCGGTGGAAACAAAGGTGTAGGACGGCATGATGACCTCATCTCCCGGCTGAATATCGCAGAGATAAGCTGCCATCTCCAGCGCATGTGTGCAGGAGGTGGTCAGGTAACAGTGATTTACCTGAAAGTGCTCCTTCATCCATTCGGAACATTTTTTGGTAAACGGACCGTCCCCGCAGAGTTTTCCGTTTGCCATTGCCTGCTGCATATAGACAGCCTCCCCTCCGGTGAGAGGTGCTGAATTAAATCGTATCATTTCGATGATTCCTCCTTTTATTACCGTTTTAATGAATAATCCGCCGTCTCGAGTGTCAGATTTGGATTGTAAAACGGATCGCCGGCCGCGATCTCCTCTGACCAGCGTTCAGTAAAAAGTGCTGTTTCTCTTCGAATCCGCTCCGCCTTTTCCGGCGTCAGTTCCAGTCCTCTGGTTGCAGATTCATAGTGATATAATACTGCCTCGGGACAGTAGATGATCTTTTCCTTAAGCTTCTGCAGTTTCATGCAGAAATCTATATCATTGTACGCTACTGCAAGTGCAGTGTCAAACCCTCCTGCCTTCAGAAATACCTCTTTTCGTACCAGCAGGCAGGCTGCCGTGACGGCACTCACCTGTCGTACCACATGTGCAAACGGTATCTGATCGTAGGCTTCCTCGGTAAAGCCCTCAAATGCATGTCCCGCACTTCCTCCAAAACCGAGCACCACACCTGCATGCTGGATGGTGCCCTCTTTATAGAGCAGTCTTGCACCAGCAGCGGCAGCATGATATTTTTCCAGATTCTCAGCGAGCTCTGCCAGACATCCGGCATCTCTCACTTCTGTATCATTATTTAAAAACAGCAGCAGATCTTTCTCTGCCTTCTCTGCTGCAAAGTTGTTGATCGCAGAATAGTTAAAGCCTTTCTCCCAGGTCAGCACACGGATGCGCGCATCCTGTTTTTTCAGCTTTTCATAATACGCAAAGGTCTCTGCCTCCGTACTGTTATTTTCGACGATCAGAATCTCAAGTTCGTCCGCTCCTCCGCGCTCCAGGACGCTCTTCACACACTGCCGAAGCTCCTGAATATGATCTTTGTTCGGGATGATCACGGAGATCCCGGCCGTCGTTTTCCCGACTGCCTTCTTTTTCTTCTGACCGTTGTATTCCTGATAATAATTCCATGGCTCCCTGGTCAGGATCCTCGGAATGTGTCCGACGGCTGCTGCCTCCGCTGTCAGCCGCTTTAAAAAGTCATGCCAGCCCTCAGCATCTGCCGGAACATCGGCAGGTGTCAGTGCCAGCCGCTCGATCAGCCGCTTTGATACCAGTACAGCTCCGCCGATATAGTTCATGGAGTCCAGATAGACCTCATCAAAATCCGGTCCGCAGGCCGGCAGTCCGCAGTGCTTTCCGTCTGAAAGCCAGTAATCGTGATCTGCGTACCAAAGCTCGATCTCAGGATGTGCGGCTGCCATATGGGCAAACCTTGCCTCGGCCTCCTCTAGCACCTCGATCCAGGGACGCATCAGCAGCACAAACTCATTCAGCGGCGGTGCGGTCTCCTGAAGTTCTTTCAGTGCGGCGCGATCCAGACGGTGCGCCGCAAACCATTTTTCGTAACGGATCTTTCTGGAAAGAGCTGCCTTTTTCAAAGCTCTTCCCGCAAAAGCCCGAATGCCGTTCTTTCTCAGATAGGCAATTCCTTTATCCAGTTTTCTTCTGAGATCACTCATCCTGGCCCTCTTTCACCTTGATTCTGAGTTCCTCATTCAAGAAGCGGTACTGTATCTGATGTCCGCCCTTTCTCGCAAGCTTTCTGAGACCCTTTCCCGCAGAAGTCGCTGCAAGCTGAAGCTTTGTCTCGTTTAAGGACTGTTTCACTCCTGCTCCCTGGCACTTTGCCACAAAGGTAAATTTCTGCTTGTGCGGTGCTGCTGCCGGCAGTTCACAGAGGATCTGGAAGCCGGATCTTGCATTCTCACCTGAGGCGGCATAGAGTGCATTGACATCTTTTCTGCGGAATCTGCGCTGCTCTTTGATCTTCAGCGGCTTTCCGGCTGCGTCAAGCACCTGATACTCCAGTACCTTTCCCTGCAGACTGACTGCCCATCCTTCCAGAAGCAGCTGCTTCGGTGAGCGCTCCATCGCATCGATACAGAACACGATCGGCTGTTTTGTCGCCGGGGAATGCTCCTTCGCCTGTTTTCTTCGTGCATCCTCCGCGCGCATGTCGATATGTCCCTGACTGATCTTCGGATACAGCAGTCTCATCGGCACCAGATCTCCGAGGACGTACTGCTGGAAGTGCTCTTCCATCTCCCAGTATTCCTGTACTTCCTCTTCGGACAGCCCTGCCTTCTGGTACAGGTTCTCACTGTAGAGAGCTGCGCGTGAAGAATTTCCATAAACATAAAAATAGATGATGCGGTAGATCACGTAATTTACCGGAATCGGAAAATCAAAGGTCCATTCATAGTCGATCAGGGTCCATCCGTCCGCGGTGCGGACCGCATTGCCTGCCACCAGATCGATGTCTGTCACAGAGGCACTGCGCAGTCCCTCCGGAAGCTTTGCCTTTCCGAATACTTTCGTAAATTCCGGTGTAACGGTAAATGCTTCGCTGCTTCCTGTGGATCTGACGATCTCAATATAATCCATCAGCTGCTCTGTCACACCTGCAATATCATTGCGTGCGAGCTTCTGATCCAGCTCCTCCTCCAGGGTATGGCCGGTCAGATATTCTGCCTCGATGCCGTCCTCTGTTCTTTTTACTCGGTTCATCTGAAGCGGAGTATGCTCATACAGCGCATTCAGACGCTCATACCAGTCGGCGATCTTCGCCACATGCTCTCTGCCCTTCTCGCCGCAGGCTGCCTTGCGCACAGAGCGTCTTCCCTGCTTCTCCACAATATCCGTACGGATCGCCGTATGCTCATCTCTCTCATTCGAATATTTGGAATAGATCAGCTCCTGCTCTGCGGCATCCGCTGATGCGATCACAAGGAAGGAGTTCGAAAAGATCGGAAACAGTCCGTCACGGATCAGGCTGTCGTAGGTTCTCGCCTCATCAAACAGAAGATAGCGCTCTCTGTCGAAGTTGCGCATATTGTCACGCAGCTCTCCCGCTTTCGGAAGATAACGGTCGGAGTAGATCGTGGTCGGCAGCTTGTAATCCGGATACGGATAGTAGAATTCCAGTTCAGAAAGTTCTGCCTTTCTGCAGATGCTCTCAAGCTCCGGTCTGGAGAAGGTGCGGATGCCGCGTTTCTCCGCCGCATAGCCCTCGATACCCTCAAAATAATTTCCGGTATGATCCTCTGTGCAGCCGGCAAAATATTTCAATCCGAGACGGTTTTCGATCGCAATGACGATGCGTCCGCCCGGTGTAAGATGCTGTTTGATCGTCTTCAGAAAGTCCACATGCGGATCCGGAGAGTCGATATAGAGTTCTCCGTATTCGAGCACTCCGATCAGGGTGATCCACTCATACTTCTGTGTCAGCTGTTTTTCGACTGTCTGGAAGTTGCCGAGCAGGATCTCCACATTCTCCGCTTTCTGATTGCGCACAGCATTGATCATGCTGCGTCTTTTGGAAAGTTCGATACAGGTGACGCTTTTTGCCTTCGCCGCAAGCGTTCCCGTGATTGCTCCGCAGCCGGAGCCGACCTCAAGCACACGCTCATTTTTCTGTATCGGGAGCCATTCCAGCACATTTCCTCTCTGATGTGAGAGGTGGTAAAGTACCGGCCAGCTGCTTTTTTTGTCGATGATGCGGTTGTAGTCTTCCGGCGGATTCGATTTTACGATATTTAAAAGCTCATTCTCCACAGAGCCGTCAGAATAGAGATCTTCTCCCGGATACCAGGTGTCATCCAGTACCACGCCTCCTACTTTCTGCCTCATGCTTTGTCCTCCCGTACATCCGTCACTGTCACCGCGGAATCCATATCATAGAAACCGACGGTATTCTTTGCTGCAACCACGTTGATGCTGCAGATATCATAAAGTCTGTGATATGCACGGAATTCTCCCTGTGCATATCCGGTACAGCCCAGTGACAGCAGATATTCTCCGCCCTGAAGGTTCATCTTCTGACGGAATTCGATCATCTGCACATCTCCCGGATTCTTTTTACCGACCACCGTTTTTTCATACATCGTGTTGGTACCTGTGATCTCTGTACCTCTCATATCCTTGATCGTAAATGCATATATCGGATCCTCGACCTCCTCATGGAAGTAGACCTTCATGCGGATCACAAACTCTGTCATCTTTTCAAAGGTGTTTGTCGGTGTTCCGGAAGCGTCCTCCATCGTAAAGTCAATGATCTCCGCTTCCTTCTCTCCGTATTCCAGTGCTTCCGGATTCTGTGCAAACGGACGCTCAAAGCCGTCGCCTGCTGCCTGCACCTTTCTGCTGCCTTCCGGCTTCTCTTTATCTCTCTTGACCAGCAGCTGCTTGTAGAGATCCACCATCTCCTTCGGGGTTCCCTCATCCATGACCACGCCCTTGTTCAGAAGAAGCACACGGTCGCAGTAACGGCTGATGGCTCCGAGATCATGGCTGACGAAGACGATCGTCTTTCCCTTTTTCTTGAATTCATCAAATTTGCGGTAGCACTTTGCCTGGAAAAAGACATCTCCGACCGAAAGTGCCTCGTCCACGATCAGGATCTCCGGATCAATGTTGATCGCAACTGCAAAAGCCAGCCGTACGAACATACCGCTGGAATAGGTCTTTACCGGCTGATAGACATAATCGCCGATATCTGCAAATTTCAGTATATCATCCAGACGCTCGTCGATCTCCTCCTTTGAGAAGCCGATCATGGTTCCGTTCAGGTACACATTTTCCACGCCGGAATATTCATAGTTAAAGCCGGCTCCCAGCTCAAGCAGAGCTGAGATCCTTCCGTTGACTTTTACCGAACCGCTGGTCGGGGAGGCCACACCTGTGATGATCTTTAGCAGTGTGGACTTTCCTGAGCCGTTGGTTCCGATGATACCGACCGTCTCTCCCTTGTTTACGGTGAAGTTGACATCCTTCAGTGCATAGTTCTCCTTTGCACCGACCTTTCTGCCGAGAACTTCCTTCAAACGGTCGGACGGACGGTTGTATAATTTATAAACTTTATTCAGATGCTCTGCGCTGATTGCAGATTCACTCATATTTCTACTCCTTTATAAGACATCTGCGAAGTGTACCTTCAGTCTGCGGAACAGTTTTGTTCCGAACAGAAACAGCAGCAGCGTCACCAGCCAGAAATATGCGGTCTGCCACGGATGCTCCCAGAACCACTGATGATCCACCAGCGCATTGCGGTATCCGGCTACGACATAATACATCGGATTGATCTTCAGGATGCGCGCGATCCAGGAATACGGATTGATTCCCATATCCGCAAAATCCCACATGATCGGTGTCAGCCAGACACCTACCTGAAGAATAATCGTGATCATATGTGTCAGATCCCGGAAGAATACGACCACCGCTGAAGTCGTATAAGATATCGCGAGAGCCAGACATAAGGCGCAGAAGCTGTAATACACGATCTGCAGAGTATAGACCGTCGGAAGATATCCGTACAGCAGATACATCAGCAGCACAAAAAGCACAAAAAACAGATGTACAAACAGACCGGATACGATCTTGACGATCGGAAGAATGCTGATCTTGAAGACCACCTTTTTTACCAGGTAGCTGTACTCGATCAGGGAATTGGTTCCCTGTACCAGAGCATCCTGGAAATAGAACCAGGGTACGAGTCCGGAGATCAGCCAGAGCACAAACGGAACCTCCTTCGGGCTTCCCTTGCGCACAAGGCCAAAGACAAACCAGTATACCAGCACGGTGACTACCGGCTGTACAAAGGCCCACAGGATGCCGAGATAGGATCCTGCATACTTTGTCTTGAAATCATTTTTTGCCAGACGGAAGATCAGCTTACGGTTTTCCGCAAGCTCGCCCGGCAGGCTGAAAAGCTGCTTCATGCTTTTTTGCTCCGCTGTTCTGCAAGAGTCTCGAGACCGCCCCATTTCTGATCCTTCTCAGAGATGATCAGCGGAAGATTCTCCGGGATCGGCCACTCAATACCGATGGCCGGATCATTGTAGGCAAGTCCGCCCTCATCATTCGGATGATAGAAATCCGTGCATTTGTAGGCAAACTCTGCATAGTCAGAGAGCACTACGAAGCCGTGTGCGAAATCCTTCGGAATAAAGAACTGTTTCTTGTTCTCTGCGGAAAGCAGCACGCCGTACCACTGTCCGAAGGTCTTGGAGCCCTCTCTCAGATCCACAGCAACATCAAATACCTCACCGGATACCACGCGAACGAGCTTGTCCTGCGGGAAATTGATCTGAAAATGCAGACCTCTGAGCACGCCTTTTCTGGAAGCTGACTGATTGTCCTGTACAAAGACCTGATCGATTCCGGCTGCTTTGTAATCATTGTAATTGTAGGTCTCCATGAAATAACCGCGCTCGTCTCCGAAGACTGTCGGTGTAATCACCTTTAACCCCTCAATATGACAGGTTTCTACTGTAATCTTTCCCATAATCTCTTCCTCCAGCAAATTTCTTATTCTGTTTCTCTTTTATAGATCTGCATCAGTTCCTCTGCTCTTGCAGCGAAGGAATACTTTTCACAGACCAGCGGACGAAGGGCAAGGGTCTTTGCCTTGACCTCCTCGTAGTTTTCTTCGATCTCTCTCACACAGGCACGAAACTCTTCTTCATTTTCATAGTAGAGCAGTCCCGTCGGGAAGATTTCGCGGAGCTCATCGCAGACATCCGTGATCACCGGCAGTCCGCAGGCAACCGCATCAAAAATACGGTTATTGACAAACTGCAGCTGCAGCATATCGTCCCAGTGATCATTCATGGTCACCTTTGCCGCGCGGTAATAGGCCGGGATCAGGTCATTCTCCACGCTCTGCTCCCGCACCAGATCCATATGCTTCGGAATGATCTTCTTCCATCCTCCTCCGACGATGTACGGTGAGACGCCTGCATTGATCGACCAGAGGACACTGTTTCTCACAACTCCTCTGGAATTACCGATAAACAGGTATGCTCCCTCACACGGCGCATAATGCTCTCCCTCCGGTGTGAAGATCTCGGCATCCGTACACTGCTGAAGCACGCTCACAGGCACGCTAAGCCGTTTTTCCAGCTCATGTGCATAATGTGCGGAACCGATGAATACATGATCATACCACTCATATTCCTGATCTGAGATCATATCCGGATGGCTGATATTCCACATGTAATATCTGCAGTTTTTCAGTTTCTGCTTCGGCTCATAGGCATACAGTCCGCGCAGAACCAGCACGACATCCGCCGCATGCGCATCCTCCCAGTGCTCGTGGAGATCGATCACCACGTAGGCACCGAGGCGCTCAAGATACTTTTTCAGCGCCTTTGCAAAGGAATAGTCTCCCCATTTGACCTTGCGCTCATGATCCGGTGCCGGACACTTGATCACCCAGACGGGATGACCCAGCTTCTTCTGCCGTTTCTCCTCTCTGAGCGTTCCGGCTTCCTGCTGTCTTTTTTTAAGGTTTTCCAGGAACCCCATCATTATCCTTCCTTAAGGCATTCAGCCTAATTCTGCCTCTGCACACTCAAGCGCAGCGGCGATCACCTTGTCCATATCATAGTATTTGTATGCACCGAGTCTTCCGCCGAAGATCACACGCTCCTCTGCATCCGCAAGTGCACGGTATTTCTGGAACAGCTCCGTATTTTTATCGTCGTTCACCGGATAGTACGGCTCCATTCCCGGCTTCCACTCCTCGGAGTACTCTCTGGAGATGACGGTCTTTTCCTGTTTTCCGAACACAAAATGCTTGTGCTCTATGATTCTGGTATACGGGACCTCATAATCCGTATAGTTGACGACCGCATTTCCCTGGTAGTTGTCACAGTCGAGCACTTCTGCCTCGAAGCGCACGGTGCGGTACTGCAGCGGTCCGTAGCAGAACTGATAATATTCATCGAGCATGCCGGTGAATACGATCTTCTCTGCCTGTGCATCCAGACTTTCCTTCTCTGCGAAATAATCTGTGTTCAGGCGCACTTCCGCTCCTTCAAGCAGCTTCTCGACAAGGGCCGTGTAGCCTTCCGTCGGAATTCCCTGATAGCGGTCATTAAAGTAGTTGTTATCGTAGGTAAAACGCAGCGGCAGTCTTCTGATGATGAAGGACGGAAGCTCCGTACATGGACGTCCCCACTGCTTCTGAGTATATCCCTTGATCAGTTTTTCATAGACATCGGTGCCGACCAGAGACAGTGCCTGCTCCTCCAGATTCTTCGGCTCCGTGATCTGAAGCTCCTCGATCTGGGAGGCGATCTTCTCCTTCGCCTCCTGCGGAGTTCTGATGCCCCACATTTTGCTGAAGGTGTTCATATTGAACGGCAGATTATACAGCTCGTCTTTGTAGACTGCGACCGGTGAATTTACATAGTTGTTAAACTCTCCGAGTGCATTCACATACTCCCAGATCTTCTTATCTGAGGTATGGAAGATGTGCGCACCGTAGCGATGCACCTGAATCCCCTCGATCTCCTCGCAGTAGATATTTCCGCCGATGTGACCGCGTTTTTCCACAACCAGGCAGGTCTTTCCCTTTTTTCTCGCCTCACTGGCGAAGACTGCTCCGAAAAGTCCTGCTCCTACAATCAGATAGTCGTACATGACATTTCCTCTTTCCTGTAATCTAAGGTCTGATGACCTCTACTGTCTGGATTCGATTTTTCTGGAAACCAGATATTTCGGTCTTCCCTTCACCTCTTCGTAGATGCGGGAAAGATAGTAGCCGATGATACCGAGGCTGAACATGATCATGCTTCCGATCAGAAGGATCAGAAGGATGACGGTGGTAAACCCTGCAACCGCGTTGCCCCGGAAATAATGTACCAGTGTCTGTATTCCCATGATCACTGCGATCAGGAACATCAGTCCTCCGCAGACAGTGACAAACTGCATCGGTGCGGAAGAAAAGGACACGATATCATTCACAGCATATTTGATCAGCGCGCGGGTGGACCACTTGGATTCTCCCTCCTCACGCTCTCTCACATCAAACTCTACCGCAGTGGTCTTATATCCGATCCATGCGGAGAGTGCCCGGAAGAAGGAATTTCTCTCCGGCATTGCCAGCAGTGCATCCACTGCTGTACGATCCAGCAGCTTGAAATCGGAGGCTCTTCTCATATCGATTCCGACAGCTCTGGAAATAATGCGGTAGAAAATACCTACCACGGTACGGTGCAGAGCGCTCTCCTTGCCGCGGCTGCGCTTGACACCCTCGACGACCTCATATCCCTGCTCCCACAGACGGTACATTTCTACCAGTGTTTCAGGCGGATGCTGAAGATCACAGTCCATGACTGCTACACAGTCACCCTTTGCGGCAGCCAGACCTGCAAATACTGCAGACTCTTTTCCGAAGTTTCTGGAAAAGTGCACACCTGCAACATGCGTATCCTTCTCTGAAGCTTTCTCGATCTCAGTCCAGGTTCGATCCTTGGATCCATCATCGACAAAGACCAGCTCATACGGGATCTCTGCTGTCTGCAGGATCTCTCCGATGCGCTGAGCTGCCATTGAAATATTTTTTTCTTCGTTATAGGACGGAAGAACCACCGAAAGTAATTTTTCTATCATAATAACAGATCCTTCCTCTTCTTTTTCTTCTTGCCGAAAAGCACTCCGTCGACATCCTCGTCCATCATCTTCTGATAGATCTCGGATACCTCATCAATGCCTCCGAAGGCGGTGATCTGTCCCTGCTCCAGGATCATGGCCTTATTGCAGAGTCGCTGTACCTGCTCCAGATGATGTGATACAAAGAGAACGGTGACCTCCTTGTCAAACATATCCATGATCTTTTTCTCACTCTTTTTGCGGAAACGTCCGTCTCCGACAGAGAGCACCTCATCCAGGATCAGAATCTCTGGCTCCACGATCGTTGCGATCGCGAATCCAAGTCGGCTCTTCATACCTGAGGAGTAGTTCTGTACCGGTACATCGATGAATTTTTTCAGTCCGGAAAACTGTACGATCTCCTGAAAACGCTCATCGATAAATTCCTTGCTGTATCCCAGCATGGCTCCGTAGAGATAGATATTTTCGGCACCGGTATACTGCGGCTCAAAACCTGCTCCGAGCTCCAGCAGCGGTACGATCTTTCCTTTTCTGGTAACTGTTCCCTCTGTCGGACGGAACACTCCTGCGATCACCTTCAGAAGGGTACTCTTACCTGCTCCGTTGACGCCGAGGATTCCGAGACGGTCACCCTTTTCCAGGCTGAAAGTGACATCCTTTAATGCCCAGAATTCGTCATAGTTAAGCTGGCCTTTCACCATCTTGAGTATGTAATCCTTAAAGGTATCGACACGTTCCTTACTCAGGTTGAATTTCATGCCTACATGATCAACTTTTAATATTTCTTTTCCCATTGTACGCTCCAACTATCTTAAATATTCAAAATAAACTCATCCTGCTTGCGGTAAAACATGATACAGCCCACAATCAGGCAGAACACGGACACGCCAAGAGAATACCAGAGATACTTCATGTACATCGGCTCTCCGAAAATCGCAGAGCGGAAATTGTGGATCACTCCGAACAGCGGATTGAGCTTTAAGATAAAGCCCTTTCTGCCCTGAAGGATCTTCTCCGGATGGTAGAAAATTGCGCTGGCATACATGATCAGCATGGAGACAACGCCCCAGAGATACTCCATATCTCTGAAAAACACGCCGACGGTCGCCAGTATCATTCCAAAGCCCATCGTGAGCAGGAACAGCACTGCCAGCGGAATCACTGCCTGGATCAGATAGATGGTCGGGCGGATGCCGAGCACAGCACCAACTGCGACAAGCACGATCAGGGAGATCAGGAAGATGATATAGTTAAACAGTACACCTGCCAGCGGATAGAGGTATTTCGGAATGTATACCTTTTTGATCATACCTGCATTGTTACGTATCGATTTCAGTGCGGTCGTCGTTCCGAGGTTAAAGAAGGTGTACAACAGTCGTCCGGACAGGACATACACCGGATAGGTCTTGTCACCCTTGCCGAGCAGCTCACCGAAGATCAGTGTCAGCACGATCATCGTCAGCAGCGGTTCAAGCAGTGACCATACGATACCCAGATAAGATCTGCGGTATTTCAGCTTGATGCCCTTTTTGACCAGCTGACCCAGCAGAAATCGATATTGCATAAAACCCTTTACTCTCTTTTTCATTACTGTTACTTCTTTCCTTTCACTTTTGCACTTACAGACCAGACTTTGGTGAGTGCCTTATAGCCTTTGGAGCTGGTGATCTCCTCCAGTCTCTTTTCCTTCTTCTCAAGAGACTTCTTCAGATCTTCCGTCTTTTTCCGGCTTGCCTCAAGCTCTTTCTGAACTGCAGCCAGTGCATTTTTCAGATCATTTTTCTCCTTCCGAAGCTGATCTCTCTGTTCCGTTCTCTCCTTCATCAGTTCCGCATCACGGATCATGATGTAGTCGATCGCAGAATACTGATGGATGCGCTTCAGCAGAAGATATACACGATCCTTGTAATAATAGCCCTCTCCCTCGTCTGTGACAAGCAGTTTTTCAAGACCACCGTTTTTCAGGTAGTCATACATTGCCAGAAAACCTGCCCCGTCTGTCTGCTTGTGCAGGGCAAAGAGCACGCTGTAGAGTACACGGTTTGCAAAGCTCTCCCGGATCAGCGGATTTTCAAACGCCCCTGCCTTTTCCAGATCCTCTTTGGATCTCTCAAAGGCCTCCAGCGCATTCATCGGAGATCTGGACAGTGTTCCGGTCAGACTCTCGGAGTTGTTGATGCGGTAGGCCACGAGCCCTTCATTTACGACAGTGATCTTCTCTGCCAGAAATCTTGCCATCATATTGAAGTACACATCGTTTGCGCGCTCTCTCGTCTCGTATTTCAGACCGTGCTCCAGAACAAAGGCTCTGCGGTAGAGCTTGTTCCACGGAACATTGGTAGCAAAGTTAAAGATATATTTCGGCCAGCTCTGTGCGTTGAACGGCATGGTCTCAGGCAGAAACTCCTGCACCATGTAGCTGTCTGTCTTCACAAATTTCTGTGTAAGTGTATCATATCTCTGTGCATTGCAGATGCAGAGATCTGCATCATCCTCGACACATTTCTGATAGAGCTTTTCCAACGCAGTTTTGTCAAAGCGGTCGTCTCCGTCCCAGCAGATCAGATAGTCTCCGACTGCCTCTTCGATTCCGCGGTTTCTCGCTGCTCCTGCAAAAAGATTCTCCTGATTGATCAGACGGATACGCTGATCCTTCTGCATGAATTCGCGGATGATCTCCTCTGAGCTGTCCGTGGATCCGTCATTGACACAGATGATCTCGATCTCGCGAAGGGTCTGTCCGCAGACATCCTCCAGAGATTCTCTCAGATATTTCTCCAGATTATGTATCGGAAGGATGACCGATACTTTAATCTTTTCTTCCATTTATGATCGCCTCTCAATCCCTGCCATTTGAAGTATTCTTTCTGTTGCATGTCCGTCACAGGCACTCATGAATTTTTCTTTAAATGCTGCCACCTGCGAGCGGTCAAACCGCTCATCCAGATGTGTGATATAGTCCAGAATTTCTTCGGTCGTGCTCACTACCGGTCCCGGAGTAAGCTCGTCATAGTTGTAATAAAAGCCTCGCCAGTCGAAATAGTCCTCCAGATCGTAGGCGAAGAAGATCATCGGTCTCTCAAACAGTGAGTACTCGAAGATCAGTGAGGAATAATCCGAAATACAGATATCTGCTGACATCAGCAGCTCATCGATCTCCATCTCCTCAGTGACATCTTTTGCAAAACTGCTGTATTCCTCCGGTATCTCCGGTCGTTTCTTTACAAACGGATGATGCTTGCACACCATCACATACTCATCTCCGAGCGTCTTCTGCATCAGTGCAAGATCCAGTTCATCCGGTGATTTTGCCTTTGCGACTCTGCCTCGGAAGGTCGGTGCATAGAGGATCACCTTTTTGCCTTTGCTCTCCGGCATCACACGATGCAGCTTTTCCTTCGCCTGCTCAATGCGCTTCGGATCGTAGAATACGTCGGTTCGGCTGACACCGGCAGGAACGATGGCATCCATGCGGTCCTCCATATGGAAGGCCTCCGCATAAGCCCAGGCAACCTCAGGGCTGCTGACCGTTACCATGGAAAAGTTTCTGTGGATCGGATATTTCAGAAGTTCCTCCTTGGAGGCACCGAAGATCTTTTCTGCAGTACTGAACCCAAACTTCTTGAAGGCTCCGCAGGCATGCCATACCTGGATCACCTTTGTCTCCGGACGCATTTCAAGGCAGCCGGTCAGTGCGCAGGAATCACTCAGGAAGATATACTTTGCATCTGCCAGATCCTTCAATGCTGCAAGGCTGTTCTTTCGTACCGCTGTACGGTTCTGCAGTCCGTCTCCGAGACTGTGAAATACCAGCTTATAGTCGTACTCTTTCTCCAGCTTGTCATAGATCAGACGGAAGCTGTCTGTCAGCTGCGGCATGCGCACCTCAAGAAAGACGATCTTCTTTTCGTCGACCGGTCTCTTTGCATTCTTCCGGTAAACGGACGGGTACAACTTTTTTCTGGTGTAGTATTTGTAACAACGTGCGAAGACTCCCCGCACTTTTCTTTTGCATCCACGTTTTACCCTGCGGACACGCCAGGCAATTCCGTGTGATAATTTCTGTATGATAGCCATTCCTGTTATCTCTGCTCCTTATTCGTTCCAGATCATTACTGTTTTTCCGATCAGCTTGTGGATGTCTGTCTCAAAGGCTGCACTCAGATCTTTGATCGAGCGGACCTCGAACTGGCTTCCCACGATATTTTCCAGATAGGAAACGATATCCGGATGCTGTTCGTACAGTGCGAGCAGCCCTGCGAAATCCTCGCGGCCGCTGCGGCTGCTTCCATAGAGATGCAGTCCCTTCTCCAGAACCATTCTGGTATTGATCGGCACTTCATCCTCGCTGACACCGAGCAGGGCGATCGTTCCCTCCGGTGCAATGTGATCGATGATCTGATGCACTGCTTTTGAGGATGCCATGCCGCCGACGCATTCGATCGCGTGATCGATCACGAGATCCTCCGGGATCCGTGAGATCAGACAGGTATCATCCGCAAAAGAAAAGTCATTCAGCTTATCTCTGTTTTTTCCGAATACAATGACCTTTGACTCAGGAAACATCCTTTTCAGCAGCAGAGACGTGATATATCCGAGGTTTCCGTCTCCCCAGACACCGATCGTCTCTCTGCGTGCATGAGAAAATCTCTGAAATCTCTGAAGTGCATGGTAACTCACGGAGACGATCTCCGTAAATGCAGCGACCACCGGATTGATCCCCTCCGGCAGCGGTACCAGACGGTCCGGTCGAAGTGCCACATACTCCTGCATAAATCCGTCCTTGGAGCTGCCCGCAAAGCGTGAGGAGCGCAGATAATTCTCCGCAACATACTCATCGGTATCCACCGGATCATTCGGAATCATCACGACACGGTCATCCACTGCAAAGGTACCTGTCGGATCGTAGACTACTTTTCCGATGCCCTCATGGATCAATGCCATCGGGAGCTTCTTTCGCAGAATTTCTTCCGGTCTGGTTCCCTGATAATATCTCTGATCTGCATGACAGATAGACAGATGCGTCGGACGCACGATCACGTGAGCATCATCCACCGGAAGATCCTTGAACACGACTTCAAACTGACGCGGTGCTTTCAACTGATACACGGTATTCAGCATTAATATCCACCTCCAAGCAGGGACTCTGCTACTCTGAGATCATACGGATAGGTGATTTTGATATTGAACACCTCTCCTGCTACCAGCTCTACCTTCTCTCCTTTGAGGACAAGGATCTTGCAGGCATCTGTCAGAATCTCCTTCTCCTCCTCGCTCAGTCCCTCATACACTTCGCGAAGTCTTGCTGCGCGGAAGCTCTGAGGTGTCTGTCCCTGATACATCTTTTTGCGGTCCGGAATGTTGGTGATGCACTGATGATCTGCACTCTCGACGATCGTATCAGTCGCCGGAATCACTGTATCGCAGGCACCGGACAGCTTTGCGGAACGAATATTATCCTCCAGGATACGGTGGGTAACAAACGGTCTGACAGAGTCATGGGTGACGATAATGGTCTCATCATCCAGTCCATAGTTTTTCTCGATATGGCGAACAGCATTCATGATCGTCTCATTTCTGGTGCTTCCGCCCTCGATCACATCCACCTCTGCGGTCTTCGGAAGGTATTTGCGGATCACATCCTGTGTATAGCCGATCCATGCCTTCGGTGAAAGCACGATGATCCGCTCAAATCCCGGATGCACTGCAAACTTCTCGATCGTGTGAATGATGATCGGCTTGTTTCCGATCTCCATAAACTGCTTTGGTTTCTCAACATTTCCCATACGGCTGCCGATACCACCGGCAAGCACTACACCGAATACGTTTGTTTTTTCCATTTTCTGCTCCTTTTTTAACGTGTTCCGATCATCTGTCGGATCCGTTCTGTTGCATGGCCGTCACAGGCCCCCATATATTTCAAAAATGTTTCCTCTGCCTTCGCCGGATCAAAATGTTTCTCGGTCTCACGCACTGCCTGTGCAAGCTGTGTTCCGTCCTTTATGATCCTGCCCGGAAGGCTGCGGTAATCCATGTAAAAGCCTCTTTTTTTCTCATACTCCCGCAGATCCGGTGCAAACAGAAGCAGCGGTCTGCGATAGATCAGATAATCAAATAAGATCGAGGAGTAATCTGTGATCAGAAGATCCGTCACGACAAGAAGCTCCTCTGAAGTCATCTCCGGCTTCTTTGCATCCTTCGGCAGAAGATGCGGATGCAGACTCTTGATGACGAACCACTCCGCTCCCAGTTCCTCTGCCATCGCATCGATCGCCTCCTCACCGCAGACCGTCGGCATAGCCGCATTTCCGCGGAAGGTCGGTGCCCACAGAAGGACTTTTTTATTCACCGCCTGAGGATAGTTCTTCTCAAACTTTTTCTTTGCCGCTCTGACAAAGGCTGGATCGTAATAGTCATCGGTCCTGCTGATACCGACCGGCACGATCCTCTCTGCCGGAAGTCCCATGGCACTCGCATAATACGGAATGCACCAGTCGGAACTGACCGTCACATAATCACAGTTTTTAAATACATTGCCTTTATATATAGAAGGAACATCCTCCGTCGTATCCTGACCAAACTTCTTCAGTGCTCCGCACGCATGCCAGAGCTGTATCACCTTGGTCTCCGGACGTTTTCTGCAGGAAGCTGCCGGCAGAAAATTGTCACATACGATGACATACTCTGCCCTCGCATAATGTTTCATAAAACGAAGCATGTTTTTCAGATTCTTTCGAAATCCGTCTTTTCCATAGTCTGAGCAGATCATCTGCACAGAAAGATCGGTCCTGATCAGACTGCGGTACAATCTGCGCATGCTGAAAGGCAGATCCTCATGATGAGCATCCGCAAATATCACTCTTCCGGGAATCACACTCTGTTTTCTGTAAAACTGGTAGACGACCGGAAGAAGCAGATTCTGAACAGCCATCTTGGCAAGCTGACGCAGATAAAACTTCAGCTTCATTGCTTTCTCCTCCCCCTAGCCATAGCACACACTATAGCATACTTTTTGCATACTTTGCAACTCCGTGCAGGGCATAGCTGAGAAAATACACCCCTGACCTCAGCCTTCCAAAACCTGCATATCGATAGGATCGATACGTCATTTTTGCGGAGTGCAGCTTGCTGCCGGACTTTCCTGTCGCAGTCAGCCGGTATTTCAGCAGCGGCTCATTGACTCCGCAGGCATATCCATACTTCTTCAGAAAGCGCATCCACATGATGTAATCCTCATGTGCATCCTCGTGACACATCGGGAATTCCAGTGCCGCCTCTCTCTCTGCGACGACGGAGGAACAGTTGATCTGATTATGACGCAGGATCGCACGATAGCTGATCCTCTCACTGACCGGAATCACTCTTCCTGTCAGTTCTCCCTCGGGTGTCACCAGCTCTCTTGCTGTGCAGGAAAGCTTTGCTCCGGTAAACACAAGCAGGGCAAGCTGCTTTTGCAGTTTACCCTCTTCCCACCAGTCGTCCGCATCCAGAAATGCGATATATTTTCCCCTGGCCTGCTGCATGCCTCTGTTTCTGCTGCCGGCAGCGCCAAGATTTTTTTCATTTTTCAGGTAGCGGACTCTCTCTTCCGTCTGATACTCCTGCATGACCTCATCCAGCGAATCCGGTGAACAGTCGTTGATCACCAGGATCTCCAGCACTTCTGCCTGCTGCAGTGCAGAATCTATCGCTGCACGGATCGTGCCCGCACAGCGGTATGCCGGTGTGATCACAGAAACACATCGTTTATTCTCCATCCTGCTTCTCCTGTTTTTCTTTCTGCCCAGACGCGGCTGTCACCTGCCAGCTTTCCACGCCCTCTGTGTTTTCCTTCTGAAACAGAATCTTAAAAGTAAGCATCAGCAGCTTGATATCCTGTATCAGAGAGTAGGTCTCGATATAGGTCAGATCCAGCTTGAGCTTGTCATATGGAGTCGTATTGTATTTGCCGTATACCTGTGCATAGCCGGTCAGTCCGGCTTTTACCTTTAATCGATAGCAGAATTCAGGGATCTCCTGCTGATACTGTTCTGCGATCTCGGGACGCTCCGGTCTTGGTCCTACCAGCGACATATCTCCCTTTAATATGTTCAGGATCTGCGGCAGCTCGTCAAAGTGAATGTTGCGCAGCACCTTGCCGACCGGTGTGATTCTGTCATCCTTCTTTCGCGCAAGTCTGGCACCCTCATCCTCCGAGGTCACCTTCATGCTGCGGAATTTCAGGATCTCGAACACTTTTCCGTCTTTCGTGAGTCTCTTCTGCTTATAGAAGATCGGACCTCCATCGTATGCCTTGATCAGAATCGCGATGATCAGCATAAACGGAAGCGCAATGATCAGTCCGATCAGCGATCCGATAATATCGAGCAGACGTTTCATGAACTGCTGCTCCACACTCAGTCCGCGGTTTCTCGAAAGCATCAGTGTCGTGTCAAACAGATGAATATCGTCTGCATTGCGAAGCAGGATATCCGAGAGCTTTGGTATACAGTAGCATCGGGTATCATGTTCAAAACAGTATTTCAGCAGTGCATTTCTCTCCGCAGCCGGAATATCACCGATCACGACCGCTGCATACTGATCGATCTTTCTGTAGATCGCCTCTCTGCCGCTCGATAAATGGATCGTCTCGCAGATATCGTATTTATCCTGTCTGCTTGAGATCTTGCGGATCAGATCCTTCGGACTGTACTCTCCGTAAATAAGAAGCATCCTTCTCGGCGGATAGATCTGCGCATAGATCCAGCGCATAAATACTACCCAGAGGACCACGATCACCAGATCCAGTCCGGTCATGTACAGCAGCGGCAGGAGGTTTGTCATAAACTTCCAGCGTCCGATCAGACTCAGCTGCAGGTAAGTGATGATATTTACGCAGAATACTGAGAGGATCTGTGAATACAGCACATCAAAGTTTCTCAGATATCCCACTTTGAATCCACCGTAAATGCGGTAGAAGAAAAAGAGCATCAGCGTGTACTGTCCGATGACGACCAGATTACCTCTGCGCCAGAACATTCTTCCGATGACTTCTTCCATTGCATAGTAGTGAAACCAGATATAGGCAAAAATACCTGTTTCAATGGCGATGATCAGTACAGACGCACAAAACATTATGAGTCTCTTATACTGTTCTCTATGTTCCATTTTATTACCTCTGTTTTTCGGGTCTTATTACGTCCCGTTTTTAGTCCAAGACATTTTACAACATTTCCCTCTAAATGACAAGTCTTGCTATGATACGCGCGCGTCACGGAACAGCAGATAGTCGCCCACACTGCTGATCAGATGAAATCTGTGTTTTTTCATGCCTTTGACTCTGCCCTCTCCCTTTGGAAGGGCAACAAAATTGCAGTTCTGCTTTCGCAGGGTTCTGCAGAGCTTTTTATAATTCAGTTTCTCCTCACCGCTTCGGTGGATCTGGTCGCGCAGATAGGTGTTCTCCTTCGTCGCGACGATCCTGCGGCCGTATGCCTGATCGATGCTGCCGTCGATCTGTCGGATATACCAGGCGACATCCTCCGGTGCCGCCAGTTTTGCACGCTCCTCCTCCGGTCGGTTCTGTCGGATCAGATCGCAGATGACTGCAGCTGCCTGCGGTACTTTCTCAGAATTGTAGCTGCTCTGAAACGGCGTATCTTCCAGATACACATTTTTTCCGCCGAGAATGATCGCACCGAGAAAGAGCACCGTAAGGCCGCTCTTCAGCCACCACTGCTTATGCTCCCTCACTGCCTGTGTCATGGCATAGGCAAGGATCACCGGTGTCGGCAGAAGCCAGAGCATTCTCCAGTAGGTATCTCCGATAAAATGAAACAAAACCAGCACGGTCAGCGGACAGAAATAGACCAGCAGGAAGATCAGCGTATAATACAGAAGCACTCTTTTCTTTTCCCGCTCTGTCTTTGAGCATGCAAAATACAGTAATGCCGGCAGAAGCAGCAGCATATGAAAGCTGCTTCCGACATATTTCAGATAAATTTCCACAGCTGTCCCTGTCTGGGACAGCAGTTGACTCAGATCCGGCATGGAATGGACTCCTTTCCTTTGTTTCTTTCCTCTCCTCCCGCACTAGCGCAGCACAAGGAGATAGCAGGCAGCCAGAATCAGGCACGGCAGCACCGCAAGAATAAACCCTGGCACTCGTTTCAGTGAGCGCAGTCTGATCATCGATATCAGGGTGAAAATGCCGAGCATCACCGGGCTTAAAGCAATTCCCATGGATGACACCATGCAGCAGGCGCAGACCGTCTGCAGCATCACCGCAAACCACTTCTTTGTCGATTCCTCTCTCATCATCCGGAAGGACAGACAGAACAGGAACGGCAGAAGTGCTCCTGCAAGTACCGCCTTTCCCTGCCAGATACGGATCAGCAGGAAGGTTCCCTGTGTGTACACCGAATAATAGGAATAGATACAGATCAATGCAAGAAAGAACAGAAATCCTCCCTTGCTCTTCTCATCCTCACCGAACAGTTCTCCGGCAATATGATAGTATACCGCAAATGCAAACAGTACCAGCGCGATCGGGAGCACGGTATGTGCCATCGTCGCCGGATTGACATTTACACACTGGCTGAAAAAGGCCAGCAGCATCGGAAACGGCGACAGCCCATAGCGATGCGGCACGTAGCCAAGATAGTATCCGCCGTAAGCGCTGTAAGTGTACATCGCATTTCGATCGATCGCGGTGGATGCGGCTGCGACATAGAAGGAGTCATCCAGATCTACTGACATGAACAGTACATAGGCAGCGATCATGACAAAAAAAAGAATTGCTGCGGCATAGATCGTCCACGGTCTGCTCACCAGGCTCCAGACGGCACTGATGACCATCCGTCCGATCTTCTTTCTGCTTCTGACAGCTGCCGCCACAAAAAGCAGGACCAGTACGCATCCATAACTGTAGATCAGTGTATTCAGGGATCTCTGCAGCAGGATCAGCGGGACTGCAAGGATCTCAAAAATTGCAAACATCGTAACATATCCATACAGATAGCAGCTGTACAATCTGGGATGCTCCTCAGAAAGATACTCTGAGGTGAGCAGACCGATCCCTACCGGTACCAGAAGCAGCCACCAGAATATGGCAAGACAGGAAACAGCTAATCTAATCATTTTTCTTTTTCCTTTTACTTTTATAGTTTTACAGGTTCATTTTACAGGAGCTGTCCACAGGATTCAAGCTTTCCGCCTCCGTTTTTACATATTTCTTTCCAAATGAGTGCCGGTATGTTATACTTAACGAAAAGTTTCACACATTTTTCACATTCACAAAGGAGGACTTATGAAAACAAAGCGACACCTTCTGTTCTTCCTCACCTTCCTGTGCATGCTCTTCAGTCTCTCCATCGGAGTTTCTGCAGCAAAGGGATGGGTAAAGGAAAACGGAAAAACCTACTATTACAAAACTGCAAAGCAGAAATATAAGGGTGGTCCTTACACCATCAACGGCAAAAAATATCTCTTCAAGAAAAACGGTGTGCTCCTCCGATCTACCGTGACACGCAAAAACAAAAAGCTCTATCTCAGCGGCAAAAACGGTGTGCTTCTCACTCGCTGGGGCACTCCCAAGGGCGGAAAAGGGATCTATTACGGAACCTCCGACGGATCTTTAAAAACAGGTGTTGTAGAATACAAGGGATTTACTTACTATTTTGACAAGACGACAGGACAGATGGCCTACGGCTGGCAGACCGACGGAAACAACACTTACTACTTTGATCCGAAGACCGGTCATGCAGTCAGCGGCTGGCGGAAGATCGATGGCAAGAGTTATTACTTCCGTACTGACGGCACACATACACAGTACACCGGCTGGCTCATTTCAGGCAACCGTAAATACTATCTGGATCCAGAAGACAATGGTGCCCGCGCCTACGGAACCCTGACGATCAACGGTACAAAAGTAAATTTCGGTTCCGAAGGTTCCGTTGCCTTCACCAAACAGAACATGCGTCTGGTCGTTAACCGTCAGAAGAATGTCATCACCGTCTATGAGGGTTCTCTCCCGATCAAGGCGATCCTCTGTTCCACAGGCAGAAACAATGCCACACCGACCGGAACCTTCCGTCTGCGCGACAAGCTCCCGTGGGCAAACTTAAACGGTCCGACGATCGGTCAGTACTGCAGCCACTTCCTCACAAACTATCTGCTGCACTCCGTACCGATGCCGGGAAGCTCCAGAAATCCTTACAAGGTTCACGCTTCCAAGTATAATATGCTCGGTCAGCAGGCTTCTCAGGGATGCATCCGTCTCAATGTCAAGGATGCAAGATGGATCTACTATAACGTACCGATCGGTTCTACGATCACGATCTCCGATTCTGCAAAGATGCCGCTCGGCAAGCCGGTACTGAACAAAATGAAACAGTCTGTCGGCGCTGATCCGACCGATACCTTCCAGAATCCGGGTGGTTACAGCGTAAGCATCCGTCGATAAGTTCACAACCTTTCATCAAATCATCGCGTAAAAAGGACTGGGAGTTATTCTTCTCCCAGTCCTTCTTCTATCAGCCTGCCGACATTTTCCATCGCCTTCTCTTCATCACTGCCGTCGCAGATCACTTCGATCTCATCCTGATATCTCGCTCCTACACCGAGAATACTCATCAGGCTTTTTCCGTTTCTTTCTATTTCTCCATTGCGGATCCATATGCTGCACTGATATTTCATTGCCTCAGTGCTCAGCCGGGCAGCAGGTCTCAGGTGCAGCCCGGTCTCATTCTGAATTCGAAATTTTTTTCTTATCATCCGCTAGTCCTCCGTAAGAGCCTCTGCCTCCAGCTCATTTTCGACGTCCTCCACATTGACCACCAGTTTCACTTCTCCGATCTGCTCGTAATTCTCCGGAAGAGTGATCTTTACCGGGAGTGTATAACTTCCGTTTTCTGTGCATTCCGAGAGATCCACCCATGCTTTGATCTCTGAAGTCCGAAGCTGCTCCAGCTCCTGCTCCTCCGCATGAACCGTCACAGAGATCTTATCTGCCGGTGAGAAGATCAGCTTCTTGTCTCTCGGCACATGATCCATCTGAATATCAGAGATCGGAACCTCAAAATTCTGACTTCCGAGCTCCTGTACATTGATCAGGACCGTCACTGTACTTGAAGTATCTGCTTCAAGTCTGAGATTCTTATAGAGTGCCAGTGTCTCATTCAGATCCAGAACAAATTCCTGACTCTCTGAGATCCCCTCCACAGAGATCGTATCTTTCAGAGTGAGTTCCCTTCCGATTTCTTCCAGTGCAAGCTCATCCCCCACCAGATTCACGGTCTTCGGTGTCAGTGTAACGGAGGAAACTTCATAGCCTTCCGCAGGTTCTCCTCGCATGGACAGATTTAAGGTGATCCCCTCATAAACGCTCCAGATCTCGATCGCCACATCCGCCATTCCCTTCTGAAGCACGACACCGTCGTTGTCCTTCAACTCAAGGTTGGACATCTGCGCATCTGTGAGAACAGAACCGTTTTTATCCTCGATGCGGATCGCATACAGACCGTTGGAATCGACCGTCATTCCGGAAATATCCACCGGGATCGTTACCTTTCCGATGATACCGATCAGCGATTCCGGTCCGGCAATGCGTATCGTATCGCCTGTCAGGATGGTGGTCTTTCCAAGCTCATATCCCTTCGCTGCCTTTCCGCTTGCACTCACAGCAATACTGAAGGATTCCTCCACCTTATCTTCCATATTGATCTTCAATGCGGAAGGATTTACACGGATATTTTCCGAAAAGATGGAATTGTCCGTGCAGGTGATCTCCAGCGGAACTGATCCTGTCACCTCATTGTAGTTCTCCATATCGGCCGTGATCGTAAAATTAGCTGCAGTCAGACGATCCCGCACAGTACGTCTCGCGGTCACGTAGACCGTTGCCTTATTGACACTGTCCACAACGGTAAATGTTTTATTTGCATCTGTGATCGTATTCTGATTCAGCATCGTGATCGGAACATTTCGAACCGCCTTGGTCCGCTCCGGATTATTGCTCTGCATGACAAAAACCCAGATGAAGCAGGCTGCCACCATGGAAAGAAGCTTCAGCTGCAGGTTGTTCGTCCATTTATTTTTCTTCATCCTGACCGGCTCCTTTCTTCAGTATGCTGCTCACTTTCCGAATCAGGCCGTCCCTGTCAGTGCGTTTTCTGCCTGCAACACTTTTATTCTGCCAGAGCACCAGCTGTTCTCTCAGTGCTTCCTGGCTGAGTCCCTTTTTCAGAACTCCCCTTCTTGCAACCGAGATCTTGCCGGTCTCCTCCGAGACGATCACCGTCAGAGAATCCGTAACCTCGCTGATACCGACACCTGCACGATGTCTTGTTCCGAGGCTTTTGTCCAGTGTCTTATTCTCAGAGAGCGGAAGATAACAGGTCGCTGAGAGGATGGTGTCTCCCTTGATCAGGACCGCACCGTCATGAAGCGGTGTATTGTGTTCAAAAATGTTGATCAGCAGCGGTGCACTTACCAGAGCATTTAAGGTGATACCGGTTCTCTCATACTCGGTCAGAGTCTCATTCTGCTCCAGTACGATCAGTGCACCGGTCTTCACTGCTGCCATCTCAAGCGCAGCTCTCTCGATCTCACGGACGGTCTCATCTGAGCATCGCTCTGTGATATCTCCCGATACGCCGCTCAGGAAACCGGAAAAAAAGTCCTTCTCACCGATTCGCTCAAGCGCTCTTCGCAGCTCCGGCTGAAAAATGATCACTGCTGCAATGATCGCGATATTCACTCCCTTTTCCACAAGGAAGATCAGCGTATCCATCTCAAATATGTAGATCAGTGCCACGAAAAAGCACAGCACCATAATGCCCTTCATCAGTGTCCATGCTCTCGTATTTTTGATCCAGAGAAGCACCGTGTACACCAGGAAAGACAGGATGATCACCTCAATGACATCTGTCACTTCGATATGAATAGAAGGCATGCGCATCAAGGAGAAGTAACGGCTGATATTATTCAAAAATGCGGTCATCGCTCTCTCCTTTCCACTCTGCGTGTGCGTCGAACACGGCGGATCTTCCGCTTCGGCACCGCTTTTACATAATAATAATAGTCTTCGTCCTCAAAGCGGACATTCTCCGTCCGCCGGTAATCCAGGCTGAACAGGAAGGCCTGTGCCAGCCAGGCAACGATCAGTGCCGTGATCAGTTCCAGGATCAGCCCTGGAATGTCAAGCCGCAGTCCGAAGATCAGTGCACCTCCGCTTCTGATCAGAACGCAGGTCAGACAGCCAAACACGGCCGCAACCATCCAGGCATATTTCACCGCCATTCTTCTGAACAGCCAGATCACCCAGAGTGTCACTGCAAGTGAGACTGCCATCACCATCATCCTCCGGTCACTCATCACCTGCCTCATCATGACCGTCATCTTCTGGATCATTGCCTCCGCAGCATCCGCTGAGGAAGCCTCCAGACTGCCTCCGTAGGTTCTGACATTCTCTGTCAGATAGTAGATAAAGGTTCCGAAAATAACGCCTGCCGCTGCCAGCGGACCTCCGACCAGTCCAAAGATCACCGGCACCGCACATGGGATCCCTTTTCCGATCGCCAGCGCTGTCAGCACTACCGGCACCGAGGAGCTCGGTGCAATACTGAAGTACAGCAGGCAGCCGATGATCAGCATGCCTCCGCCTGCAAGCGCCGCCTCCAGTGAGATCGCATAGAAATGAAGCAGCAGCATCGCCGTGCTGACCATGACGATACTGTTGGACGGCAGAAAGGCACAGATCAGTGCAGCCAGAACGATCAGCAGCGGACTGCCGATCCAGGTCATCCCGGGAAGTCTGCCGTTGATTGCAGAAAACGACAGAAATGCAAGAAGAAACTTGCAGATCAAGCGAATGACCGTATCATATTTTCCGTAAAATCTGCTCAGAGAATCTCTGAGGCTGAGTAATGCTCCCATCGCCTACCTCCGCACTGCTCTTCGCTGCAGGATGATGCGCTTTCGTTCATCCTCCTCGCGGTAACTCTGCTCCAGCTGTTCCAGCATCTCGCGATAATGTTCCAGATCCTCTCTGGCACGCGAATAACGGATCGCCTGGTGAATGTAGGTAAAGAGTAAAAATACTGCCATGAGCATAAAATAGACAAGTACGATCCGGACAGCCAGTGCTCTCACATCCATCTTTGTGATATCGAAGATCAGTGTCTCGGCATTGTACAGTCCCCAACCCGCAAGCATCAGAAAAAAGGCAATCGTTACACGAAAGCCATTTTTTATCATCCTGCCCCCTATATAGTCGCTTCGAAAATAATCACCGGCGCCGCGAAGCTGCGTCTGGTGTTCTTTTTCGAAAATCGCCAGCTGTGTCATCAAATAGATTCTCTGTTCATTCAACATGTAGATCAGATCCTGTTTTTTCAAACTTTTTAGATATCATAGCACATTTTTACAGGCTTGCATAGCAATGATTTTATAGATTCTGCCCAATACAGATAGTCAGAGCATAGACTTTTTCCGCTCCGTGTTCCTTCAGTACCGCGCTTGCCGCATCCACGGTGCTTCCCGTCGTGTAGATATCGTCGATCAGCAGGATCCTCTGAAAGGGAAGTGCTCCACGCTCATCCAGAGCCTCCGGACGAACGGCAAATGCTCTCTGAAGATTTCTCCTTCGCTCCACCCGATCCATTTTCTTCTGCTCCGCCGTCTTCTCTGTCTTTTCCAGCAGATCCATGCAGGGCAGTCCGGTGTATCCGGAAAAGGATCCTGCGAGCTCCTCCGCCTGATTGTAACCTCTTTTTCTCCTTGCCGCAGGCAGCATCGGAACATAGGTCAGCACCTGCGGATCCCACTGTCTAAGCTTCTCCTGCATCCTCTCTGCCATGACTTTCGCATAGGCATCCAGATATTCCTTTTTGTGCTCGTATTTGATCCGGTGGATAGATTCCCGGACTTCTCCCTCATAGCGCAGCAGACTTCTCGACTGGTCAAACGCATGTGTATAAGTCCTGCAGTCCGGACAGTACTCCTCCGTCGGCAGAAGCAGCGGACGGCCGCAGGTGACACAGACCGATTTTCCGGTAAACGGAAGCTCTGCGGCACACCTGCTGCAGAAACCGTTCGAGATCTGCTGACAGATCGGACATCTGCACGGATAGAGCAGATCCTCCGCTGCTGACGCTGCCGTTCTGATCAGTTTCCACATTCCAGTGGCATCTTTTCCTCCGATGTTTACATCTCCTCTCCCACAAGTGCCTCTGACTGTTCTCTGATCTCCTGACTCAGATGAGAATATCGCCGGTGCTCATAGGTATTGTCCACCATCTGATAAAACATTTCCGCAGAACCGACCAGTGTCACACAGCTGCGTGCTCTGGTCACGGCAGTGTAGATCAGATTTCTCGTCATCAGCATCCTCGGACCTGAGAGCAGCGGGATCACGACTGCCGGATATTCACTTCCCTGCGCCTTGTGTATCGTGATCGCATAGGCAAGCTCCAGATCCTCAAGCTCCTTAAAGCTGTATTCCACATACCGCTCCTCGTCAAAAATAACCGTCATCGTCTCGGCAAAGCTGTTGATCTCTGAGATAATTCCCATATCTCCGTTGAAGATACCTACGCCTTTCTCTACCGGAATTCCGTAGGACCCCCGGATCTCCCACTCTGCCTGATAATTGTTGCGGATCTGCATCACCTTGTCGCCCTCACGGAAAACACCCCAGGAGGTCTCTTTTTCCCGCTTGTCTCTGGCCGGAGGATTCAGGTATCTCTGCAGTACCTCATTGAGCCGGTCGACACCGAGCACTCCCTTTCTCATTGGTGTGAGTACCTGGATATCATAAGGCTTTGCATTTACGTAGGGCGGCAGCTTTTCCTGAACCAGTGCCAGCACTACGCGCAGGATGACATTGACATCATCCCGCTGCAGGAAGAAAAAGTCTCTGCTCTTGTTGTCGAGGATGACCCGCTCTCCCTGATTGATCTTATGTGCGTTGACGACAATATCGCTCTCGCTCGCCTGACGGAAGATCCTTGTCAGACGCACCATCGGCACACATTCTGAGGCAATAATATCTCTGAGTACATTGCCCGGTCCCACTGACGGAAGCTGGCTGACATCTCCCACCAGGATCAGTCGGGTGCCGACCGGTACTGCACGCAGCAGCGCATGCATCAGAAACAGATCGACCATCGACATCTCATCCACGATAATGACATCCGCCTCCAGCGGATATTCCTCATTTCGCTCAAAATAGAGGTGGGCACGGTCATCATCCAGTCCGCCGGAGATCTCCAGCAGACGGTGCAGGGTCCTCGCCGGCCGCCCGGTCGCTTCCGTCATTCGCTTTGCCGCGCGTCCGGTCGGGGCTGCCAGTGCTACCTCATCGCCCTGCGATTCAAAAAACTCGATCAGTGTGTTGATCGTGGTCGTTTTTCCGGTACCCGGACCACCGGTGATCACAAGCAGGCCGTTTCCGGAAGCCTCCTCCACGGCTTTTTTCTGAAGCGGATCCAGTTCTGTGTTCGTCCGCTTTTCGATCTCCTCCAGACGCTGTTCTATCTGGTCCGTCTTCTGAGGAATGCGTACATTCAGTTCATGCAGCATCCTTGCCGTATGCAGCTGTGTCCGGTAATTTGCGGAGGTATAGACACAGATCTCCGGCTCCCCGCTTTCCGCTTCTGCACTCTGCTTTGTCTCCCGGATCACTGCCTTATGGTCGATCACCAGATCCATCAGATTCCGCTCCATCGCTTCAAGTGACACACCTAACAGATTGGAGCCTCTTGTAAACAGCTCCATTTTCGGAAGATAGACATGTCCCTCTCCCATAGACTGTGTCAGTATAAACAGCAGCCCGCAGCGGATACGGTAATCCGAATCCGGCAGTATTCCCGCTTTCTCTGCGATCTCATCTGCGGTGCGGAAACCAACGCCCGGGATATCCTCCGCCATGCGATAAGGATTTTCCCGTATGATCTGGTAGAGCGAGGTCCCGTATTTGTGATAGATTTTCAGACTTAATGCCGCAGACAGTCCAAAATCCTGAAGAAAGATCATCGAATCTCTCTGATCCTTCTTTTCCTCCATCTGCTCTGCGATCTCTCTGGCCTTTCGCTCGCTGATTCCCTTGATCTCCGCGAGCCGCTCCGGCTCCTCCTCCATGATCCGGAAAGTGTCCGTCTTGAATCTGCGCACGATCCTCGCAGCCAGTGCCGCTCCGATACCTTTGACCGCACCTGAGGCAAGATAGCGTTCGATCGACAGCTCATCTCTCGGCACGGACATCTCATACGAGCTGATCCGAAACTGTCTTCCGTAGGTACTGTGCTCTGTAAACTCTCCCTCTGCCGAGATCGTATCTCCCTCGTCCAGAAACGGCAAGGAGCCCACACAAGTGAGCTCCTCTCCATCACAGATCAGCACCGCAACCGTGTATCCGCTTTCCTCACTGCGGTAAATAATATGATCAACATATCCTTCTATCTGCATATTTTCAGCTTATCCTTCCACCGTCCGATGATTTCCCTGGATCACCTCGGCATATCTGCCGGTACCAATCACTGCTGCAGAGATCGGATTTTCCGCGGTGATGGTGTTGATGCCGGTCTTCTCCTCGATCAGCTCCTCCATACCGTCCAGCAGGCTTCCTCCGCCGGTCAGTACGATGCCTCTGCTGACGATATCTGCCGCCAGCTCAGGCGGAGTGCGCTCAAGTACGCTGTGTACCGCCTCAACGATCTGTCCCAGTTCCTCCTTCATCGCCTCGCGCACATCCTCTGAGGAGATGCGCACGGTCTTCGGCAGACCGGTGGTCAGGTCTCTTCCCTTGACCTCCATGATCTTCTGCTCCGGACGCTCTACCGCACAGCCGACATGGATCTTGATGTCCTCCGCTGCGCGCTCTCCGATGATCAGTCCCTGCGCATCGCGCGCATAATTGACGATCGCCGCATCCAGGCTGTCTCCTCCGACATTGATGGTCGTATCTACAACGATTCCGTCAATGGAAAGGATCGCTGCACTGCAGGTGCCTGCACCGATATCCACGATCATCTTTCCGCACGGACGGGAAATATCGATCTGTGCACCGATCGCAGAAGCGACCGGCTTCGGAACCAGCAGCACCTCTCGCGCACCTGCCTGATAGCCTGCATCCTCGACTGCCTTGCGCTCGACCTCGGTCACATTGCTCGGCACGCAGATGGCAATGCGCGGCTTTTTGAAGGAAAGTCGTCCGCTCGCCTTCTGGATAAAGTATTTCAGCATCTGCTCTGTCACGGCATAATCTGAGATAATGCCGTTTTTCATCGGTCGGATCCCCACAATATTTCCAGTGGTACGTCCGAGCATGACTCTTGCCTCATCTCCGATCGCCTTGATTTTATTGGCATCTCTGTCAAATGCAGCGATGGACGGCTCCTTCAGTACCACACCCTTGCCTTTCAGGTAGATCAGGATGCTTGCTGAGCCGAGATCAATTCCGATATCCGAAATATTCATGTCATCTTCCTTTCTCTCACGTAAAGCGGACATTTCGATCCGCTTCGCTTCTTGCTCATGAACGCAGGCTGCCTCACTGCCTGTCTGCGTTCAGGTAATTCTTCACGTAGGCACCGGTGTAGGATACCGGGCTTTCTGCGACTTCTTCCGGGGTTCCCTTTGCGATGACGGTTCCTCCGCCTTCTCCGCCTTCGGGTCCCATATCGATCAGATAGTCTGCCGTCTTAATCACATCCAGATTATGCTCGATCACAACGACGGTATTACCGCCCTCTGCGAGTCTCTGCAGGATCTCAATCAGCTTGTGAACATCCGCAAAGTGCAGTCCTGTGGTCGGCTCATCCAGGATATAGATGGTTCTTCCTGTACTTCTCCGGCTGAGCTCTGCTGCCAGCTTCACACGCTGTGCCTCTCCTCCGGAGAGCGTGGTGGACGGCTGTCCCAGACGGATGTAGGAGAGCCCTACATCGTAAAGTGTCTGTATCTTTCTCTGGATCGACGGCACATTCTCAAAGAAGGTCAGCGCCTCCTCCACCGTCATGTTCAGAACGTCATAGATACTCTTTCCCTTATATTTTACTTCCAGTGTCTCTCTGTTATAGCGCTTTCCCTGGCAGACTTCACAGGGAACGTAGACATCCGGCAGGAAATGCATTTCGATTTTGATAATACCGTCTCCGCTGCAGGCTTCACAGCGGCCGCCCCGAACGTTAAAGCTGAAGCGTCCCTTCTTGTAGCCGCGCGCCTTTGCGTCTGAGGTTCCGGCAAACAGATCCCTGATCTGGTCAAAGACTCCGGTGTAGGTCGCAGGATTGGATCTCGGAGTTCTTCCGATCGGTGACTGGTCGATGTCGATCACCTTGTCCAGCTGTTCGTATCCCTCCAGAGAATCGTGCTTTCCCGGGATCGTGCGCGCTATGTTCAGCTTTTTCGCCAGTGTCTTGTAAAGGATCTCGTTCACAAGAGAACTCTTTCCTGATCCGGAGACACCGGTCACACAGGTCAGCACTCCGAGCGGCACCTCGACATCGATATTTTTCAGATTGTTCTGTCTCGCCCCTCTGATCTTCAGAAAACCGGTCGGCTGCTTTCTCGTCTCCGGCACCGGTATCTTCTTTCTTCCGGAGAGATAGTCTCCGGTGATGGAACGCGGATTCTGCATGATCTCCTCAGCAGTGCCGACAGCGATCACCTCGCCGCCGTGCTCACCGGCTCCCGGTCCGATATCAACCACACAGTCTGCGGCACGCATCGTATCCTCGTCATGCTCCACGACGATCAGCGTATTGCCCAGATCTCTCAGTCGGATCAGGGACTGCAGCAGCTTGTCATTATCTCTCTGATGCAGACCGATACTCGGCTCATCGAGAATGTAAGCCACTCCCACCAGTCCGGAGCCGATCTGCGTCGCCAGACGGATTCGCTGTGCCTCTCCGCCGGACAGGCTTCCCGCCGTGCGTCCGAGGGTCAGATAATTCAGACCGACATCCATCAGAAACTGTACTCTGGCGCGGATCTCCTTCAGCAGCATCCTTCCGATCATCTGCTGCTGTGTGCTTAATTGCAGCTGATCCAGATGCTCCATCAGATGATCGATCGAGAGCGTGGTCACTTCGTAAATATTTTTGTCTCCGACAGTCACTGCCAGAGATTCCTTTTTCAGTCTCTGACCCTTGCACGCCTTACACGGTGTGATGGTCATAAACTCTTCGTATTCCTGCTTGGTCGTCTCCGAGGCAGTCTCACGGTATCTGCGCTCCACATTTCGGATCAGTCCCTCGAAAGCGACGTCGTAGACACCCTCTCCGCGCTGTCCCTTGTAATGTACTTTGACCTCTTTTCCGTCCGTTCCGTGGATCAGAACGTTCTGCACCTCCTCCGAGAGCTGCTCAAATGGTGTCGAAAGTGAAAAATGATATTCCTCTGCAAGTGCTTCCAGCAGTGCACGGCTGAAACTGCCCTTGTCCTTGCTGGACTGCCATCCCATCACAGCGATCGCCCCCTCATCGATCGAGAGGGAGGTGTCCGGGATCATCAGCTCCGGATCAAACTCCATCTTGTAGCCCAGTCCGTAGCAGTCCGGGCAGGCTCCGAAAGGGTTGTTGAACGAAAAGCTGCGCGGCTCGATCTCATCGATGCTGATTCCGCAGTCCGGACAGGAAAAGCTCTGGCTGAAGCGGATCTGTTCCCCATCCTGCACATCGACCACGACCAGTCCCTCGGAAAGCTTCATCACGTTCTCCAGAGAATCTGTCAGACGCTTTTCGATGCCTTCCTTGATGATCAGACGGTCTACGACGATCTCGATCGTGTGCTTGATATTTTTCTCCAGCTTGATCTCCTCTGTGAGCTCATACATCGCTCCGTCGATCATGACACGGACATAACCGCTCTTTCTCGCCTGCTCCAGCAGCTTGACATGTTCTCCCTTGCGTCCGCGGACCACCGGTGCCAGCAGGGAGATCCTGCTTCTCTCCGGCAGCTGCATCAGCTGATCCACCATCTCGTCCACCGTCTGCCTGCGGATCTCCTTTCCGCATTTCGGACAGTGCGGGATACCGATTCTTGCGTAGAGCAGTCGGAAATAATCGTAGATCTCCGTCACGGTTCCGACCGTTGAACGGGGATTTCGATTGGTGGATTTCTGATCGATCGAGATCGCCGGCGGAAGTCCTTCGATACTCTCCACATCCGGCTTCTCCATCTGTCCCAGGAACATTCTTGCGTAGGAGGACAGTGACTCCATATATCTTCTCTGTCCCTCGGCATAGATCGTATCGAAGGCCAGGGAGGATTTTCCGGAGCCGCTTAATCCGGTCAGGACCACAAACTCATTTCTCGGAATATCCAGATCAATATTTTTCAGATTATTTTCATTTGCTCCGCGGATGCGGATAAACTTGCTTCTGTCTTTTTTATCTGCCATATTTATATAAAATAAACCTCATTCTAATCCATCTCTGCCAGATGCTTTTTCAGTTCGATCATCTGGTCACGCAGCGCAGCCGCTGTCTCGAAATCCAGCTCTGCCGCTGCCTTTTTCATCTTTTTCTGTATCTC
The DNA here is from genome assembly GCA_030527715.1 of Eubacteriales bacterium. Classification (GTDB taxonomy): domain Bacteria; phylum Bacillota; class Clostridia; order Lachnospirales; family Lachnospiraceae; genus Marvinbryantia. Next base: position 47,448 of record JAUNAF010000001.1, on the reverse strand, counting down.
TGCAGTGAGCTTTTCCAGCTCTTTTCTGCTCATGGATTCCGGATCCACCTGCAAAGTCTCTTCCTTCTCCACCTCGCTGGAGATGCGGATCAGATCCCTGACGGCCTTTTTGATCGTCTGCGGCGTGATGCCGTGTGCCTCGTTGTAGGCCTCCTGCAGCTTTCTTCTTCGCTCGGTCTCCTCGATCGCGATACGCATCGAATCTGTCATCGTATCCGCATACATGATCACGTGTCCCTCGGCATTTCTCGCCGCACGTCCGATCGTCTGGATCAGTGAAACTGAGGAACGCAGAAATCCTTCTTTGTCCGCATCCAGGATCGCCACCAATGTGATCTCCGGGATATCCAGTCCCTCTCTGAGCAGGTTGATGCCGACCAGAACGTCAAACACGTCCAGACGCATATCCCTGATGATCTCCATACGTTCCAGGGTATCCACATCGGAATGCAGATACCGGACACGGATGCCGATCTCTCTCATATAAGCGGTCAGATCCTCTGCCATGCGCTTCGTCAGCGTTGTGATCAGGACCTTGTTCTTTTTGTCCACCTCACGGTGCACCTCACCGATCAGATCATCGATCTGGCCGGCCACCGGACGCACCTCCACCCTCGGATCGAGCAGTCCTGTCGGGCGGATGATCTGTTCTGCACGCAGCAGTTCATGATCCTCCTCGTACTCTCCCGGGGTCGCAGACACGAACAGTATCTGGTCAATTTTACTCTCAAACTCCTCAAAATTCAAGGGACGATTGTCCTTGGCTGAGGGCAGACGGAACCCGTAATCGACCAACGTGGTCTTTCTGGACTGGTCCCCCGCATACATTCCTCTGATCTGCGGAATCGTCTTGTGCGACTCATCGATGATCATCAGAAAATCATCCGGAAAATAGTCGATCAGGGTATGCGGCGGTGCCCCCGGCTCCAGCCCTGCCAGGTGTCTCGAATAGTTCTCGATACCGGAACAGAAACCGGTCTCCTTCATCATCTCTATGTCAAAATTCGTTCTCTCAGCGATTCTCTGCGCCTCGATCAGCTTATCCTCGCTCTTGAACCAGCTGACTCTCTCAGCAAGCTCCTCCTCGATCGCATCCGCTGCCTTCAGGATCTTCTCCATCGGCACTACATAGTGCGATGCCGGAAAGATCGCTGCATGCTCCAGTCTCGCCTTCGCCTCCCCGGTCAACACATCGATCTGCGAAATGCGGTCGATCTCATCTCCGAAAAATTCGATGCGCAGCGCTGACTCAGACTGATCTGCCGGATAGACTTCCAGCACATCGCCGTGTACACGGAAGGTTCCGCGCTTGAAATCCATCTCATTTCTGTCATACTGCATATCGATCAGACGGCGGATCACCTCATCGCGGTCCTTCTCCATCCCCGGGCGCAGTGAGATCACCATGTTTTTGTAATCCACAGGGGAACCCAGTCCGTAGATACAGGATACCGATGCGACAATGATGACATCCTTTCGCTCTACCAGCGCAGTTGTAGCTGAAAGACGCAGCTTATCGATCTCGTCATTGATCGCAGAGTCCTTGGCGATATAGGTATCTGAGGACGGAACATAGGCCTCCGGCTGATAGTAATCATAGTAGGAGACAAAATATTCCACCGCATTTTCCGGGAAGAATTCCTTCATCTCGGAATACAGCTGTGCTGCGAGCGTCTTATTGTGTGCAATGACCAGCGTCGGCTTCTGCAGTCTCTGAATGACATTTGCCATCGTAAAGGTCTTACCTGATCCGGTGACGCCCAGAAGCGTCTCTGCCTGATTTCCCTCTTTAAATCCCTCTACCAGCGCATCGATCGCCTGCGGCTGATCTCCTGTCGGCTGATATTCGGAATGCAGTACAAATCCTGACGGATTGCCGTTTTCTGTCATCTTTCCCTCCGATATGCAGGCATCGGCTGCAGCTTGTGCAGGTTGATGCGGTGCAGTCTGTCGATCTTCTCCTTTGACTCCGGATTTCTGCAGATGCCGGTATCCAGATACTCATCGAGCTCTGCGTAGGTGAATCCAAGCTTCTGCTCATCTGTCATACCGCTCAGTCCGTCAGACGGTGCCTTCTCCACCAGATCCATCGGAAGTCCCAGAGCGGTGCCTACCTGTTTTACCTCCTGCACAGTCAGGTCGGACAGCGGGCTGAAATCTCCTGCCGCATCACCGAATTTTGTGGAATATCCGACATGATCCTCTGAGCGGTTGCAGGTGTTCGCCACCAGTCCGCCGTTCGGCAGGGACTGTGCGATCGCATAGAGCACACTCATGCGGATGCGCGGCGGATAATTGATCTTCGCCGGACCGCTCAGATCTGCCTGACCGCAGATCTCTGTCATCTTCTCGTTCTCCTGAAAGGTCTTCGCAAATGCGGCCGTGATCTCTCCGATGTTCACTTCCATCGTGCGCAGACCAAGGTGTCTGATCAGCGCATAGCTGTCATCAATATCCGGCTGTTTTTTGTCCGGCATCGTCACACCGACGACACGATCCGGACCGAGTGCCTTTACAAGCAGTGCCGCAGTGACACTTGAATCCTTTCCCCCGGAAATGCCGACAACGGCACTTGCCTTCGGCAGGTTTGCATCAAAATAAGCACGAATCCATTCTACGATCTCGTCTGCTGTTTTTTTCGGATCTTTTAACATAACATTCTCCTTTACACTGTCTGACTTCAGGCTGAACTGTTGTTCCCATTATCTCCCCTGCAGCGGCTTTTTGTCAATGCGGCCGCAGAGATTTACTGATTTATAAAAATAGGCAGATTTCCAACAGAAATCTGCCCTAGATCATACCACCATATTAGCTTTTACTTCCAGTTTCGGATTACTTCGATGATTTCCTCTTCATAGTCCCCGTAGAAATCTTCCTGGCGTCCGCCGGTGCGCACATTGCTTTCTGCCCCGTATGTCACATCGTCGGTATCTCCATAACCTTCGTCACTGAATTCCCAGATATGGTAGGCAAGCCCTCGATTTTCAAAATCGATGCTTCCCACTCCATCCTGTTCTGTGTAGCTGTACTTCCAGGCTTTTTCCTTCAGGAATGCCTGTATTTTTTCCAATCTCATATGTATCCCACACTTCTACGGATCAGTACTGATCCTTATTTTTGTGATTCTGCCGCTTCTTTTCCCCGTTTTGATTTATGAAGCTGCGCTGAGATACTTTTCGATATCGGCGATCGCCTCTTCCTCATCAATACCGGAAGAAACTACGTTGATCGTCTCTCCGCTCTCAAGTCCAAGGGTCATCATACCCATGATACTCTTTGCATTGACACGCTTGTCGCCTACTTCTACATGAATCTCACTGACATACTGACTGGCTACCTGTACCAGTAAAGCTACCGGTCTTGCTTCAAGACCATTTGCGATCTGGATCGTAATCAGTTTTTTGATCATAATACCCTCTCCTTACTCATCTTACTCATGACTCATTCATGACCCGTGATTCTTTTCGCGTAATTCTTCTGCAATTTCGCTGAGCTTCCTCAACCGGTGGTTTACACCGGATTTTCCCATCTGCGGAATCAAGAGCAATCCAAGTTCTTTTAATGTTGCATCAGGGTTTCTAAGGCGGATATCAGCCATCTGCGCCAATCCTTCCGACAATCCGTCAAACCCGATCGTATCGCGGATATATCGAATGTCCTCCAGTTGCTTGACTGCGGCATTCACGGTCTTGTGAATGTTGGCCGTCTCACAATTTACCTTACGGTTCACGGAATTGCGCATCTCCTTCAGAATCCGGATGTTCTCCAGCTTCAGAAGTGCTGAATGAGCCTCTATCACGTTCAGCAGATCTACAATCCTGTCGCCTTCCTTCAGGTAAACCACAAAGTATTTTTTACGCTGCACGATTTTCGCTTCCAGCTCAAAAGTTTTGAGCAGCTGCTGAATCAGCTCAGCGCGCTCACTTGTGGCACACACAAATTCAAGATGATAGAACTTTACCGGATCACTTACGGAACCGGCTGCCAGGAAAGCTCCTCTCAAAAATGCACGTTTGCAACAGGTATTCTGAACTACAAAACGATCGTCCTCCAGGGTACGGGTTGCATGCAACAGACGAAGTGCATCCTCCTGGTCTGTCACGACCGCAGTGAAGATACGTCCCCTGCTGTTTCCGTGTCCCTGCCGAACCGAAACCTCAATGCCTATATTAAAGGTTTTTTGTAATAATGTAAAGTACTTTCTTGCTACATGAATGTTTTCTGTCTGTATCTTTACCTTGTAGCGATCGTTCGCTGAAATAGAGACTCCGCCGCACATGCTCAGGATCGCTGCGATTTCTGCGATCCTGCAGTGACGCGCACTCGAAAGCTGGCGGGAAAGCTCCTCTTTGATCTCACTTGAAAAGGACATTTCCTGTATTTCACCCTGTCCTTTCTACTTAAGAATATCTCGATGTTCTATCTTGATACGGTACTCTTTCTCCTGACTCAGCTGCTTGTAGAGACGGTTTGCGATCGTCACGGAACGGTGCTTTCCGCCGGTACAGCCGACAGCGATCACCAGCTGGTTTTTTCCCTCGATCACATAGTTCGGGATCAAAAACTGGATCATATCCACCAGCTTGTTCAGGAACTCTCCCGCCTGCGGTGCCGCCATGACAAAGTCCTGCACAGCTGTATCATTTCCGGTCAGCAGCTTTAAGTTCTCCTCATAGTAGGGATTCGGCAGGAAACGCACGTCAAATACCAGATCGGCATCTGCCGGGATCCCGTTCTTGAATCCGAAGGACAGCACGGTGACCACCATGTTTTTGAATTCACTGTTCTGCCGGAAGATCTGGTCCAGATTCTGGATCAGGTCGCGGATCAGAAGCTTGCTGGTGTCGATAATGTAATCCGCTCTCTTTTTCAGGAAGGCGAGCTGTTCCCTCTCCTGTGCGATGCCGGCCTCGATCCTGCTGGCACCGGTCATCGGATGGGATCTTCTGGTCTCCTTGTATCTGCGGATCAGAGTGGCATCGGAGGCCTCCATGAAGACGATCTCCACCGGCAGTCCCTGTTCTTCCATCTTTTTCAGATGCTGTTCCAGTTCGCCGAGACCGTACTCATTTCGGATATCGATACCGATTGCCGCCTTCTGAACTTCACTTCCCTCTGTATTCACCAGCTCAGCAAATTTCGGGAGCAGAGGGATCGGCAGATTATCCACACAGTAGAATCCCATATCCTCCAGGATCTTCATGACGCTGGTTTTTCCGGCACCGGACATGCCGGTGACAATTACAAATCTCATAAACCTAACCTCTTTACCTCAGGCTCAAGGGTGACACCGGAAGTCTCTTTTACGATACGAATGACTTCACGCATCAGCTCCTCCACCTCGGCTGCGGTTGCATTTCCGCGGTTAATGACAAAACCGCAGTGCTTCTCTGATACCTGCGCATCTCCGACAGAGAAACCGCGCAGACCCGCATCCATGATCAGCTTTCCTGCGAAATATCCTTCCGGGCGCTTGAAAGTGCTTCCCGCACTCGGATAATTCAGCGGCTGCTTGGAAGTGCGCTGCTCCTTCAGCTCCTCCATGCGGGCACGGATCTCAGACGGATCCTTCGGTGCAAGTGTCAGCACTGCCTCCAGCACGACATAGCCCTTCTTTGCGATGATGCTGGTACGATAGCCGAGCTCCAGCTCCTCTGCCTGCAGAGTGCGGATCCTGCTGTTTTCATCCAGAACCGTCACCTCTGTCAATACATCCTTCAGCTCTCCGCCGTAAGCACCTGCATTCATCACGGCAGCTCCTCCGAGGGTTCCCGGGATCCCTGCTGCGAACTCATAGCCGCCCAGTCCCGCGTCGAGTGCTGCTTTTGCGATCAGCGCGTTGGACGCTCCTGCCTGTGCCGTGATTCTGTTTCCTTCCACACGGATCTGATTAAAGTTGCGCCACAGCTGCACGATCACTCCATGGTATCCGTCATCTGATACCAGAAGATTGCTTCCGTTTCCGAGGATGTACCACGGGATCTCATTCTCCCTGCACAGACGGATCAGCTCCTGGACCTGCTCCGTCTCATGCGGTGTCACAAAAAAGTCTGCCGGTCCACCGATGCGGAATGTCACATGCGGTGCGAGCGGCTCCTTGCAAAGAACATTTTCTTCTCCGGCAATACTGCAAAGCCGGCTGTACAGATTTGTATTCAATTGTTTCCTCCATTCAATATCCCGCTTGCTCCGATACTCTCCACGGCTGCTCTGAGGCCTTCCTCCGGCAGTACCAGGGCAAATCTTACATAACCTTCTCCCAGGGAACCAAAGCTACTGCCCGGCACACAGATCACGCCGGACTCCTCCATCAGCCGGATGCAGAATTCCTCTGAGCCTGCAAATCCTTTCGGAATCGGTGCCCAGACAAACATGGTTCCCTTACTGTCCGGTACCTCCCAGCCGATACTGCGCAGACCCTCACAGAGGGCTCTGCTTCTCTTTTCATATTCCTGACACTGTGCTGTCACGCCCTCAAACGGACCATTCAGCGCAGCGATCGCTCCGTACTGCACCGGCAGAAAGACACCGTAGTCGATCTGTGTGCGGACTGCACGGAATTTTTCAACCACTTCACGCTTGCCCACACAGAAGGACATTCTAGCGCCTGTGTAGTTGAAGGATTTGGAGAGGGAGTAGAATTCCACACCCACTTCTTTTGCACCTTCGTACTCCAGGAAGGATCGTCCGGTCTTCTCACCGAAGACGATGTCTGAATAGGCATTGTCGTGTAAGATCACGATATCATATTTTTTTGCAAATGCGATCAGTTCCTCATAGAACGCATCATCCGCCACCGCACAGGTCGGGTTGGACGGATAATTGATCAGCATGAATTTTGCTGCACGCGCGGTCTCTTCCGGAATATCGGAAAACACCGGAAGAAATCCGTTCTTCTCGTAGAGCGGATACTCCACTGTTTTTGCATCACAGAGTGCAGGACCGATCTTGAAGATCGGATATCCCGGATTCGGTACCAGCACGATATCTCCCGGATCACAGAGTGCCCAGGCAATATGAGCCATACCTTCCTGAGAGCCGTTGATCGACATGATCTCAGACGGATCCAGCTCCACATGGAATCTTCTCATGTAAAACTCCTGCACTGCCTGCACCAGCGGCGGAATATCGACCAGTGCGTACTTGTAGTTTTCCGGATCTCTCGCTGCCTCTGCAACTGCCTCTGTGATGTGCTCTGCAGTAACGAAATCCGGCGTTCCCACGGAAAGGTTGTATATGGTGCGTCCCTGTGCTGCAAGTTCCTCTTTTTTGTCGTTAAGGACGGCAAAAATGCCTGCCTTAAACATCTCAGCCTTCTGTGAGAATGTAATCTTCATCTTCTGCTTCCTCGTTTCTGCTTTTTCTTTTCTCCAGATAGTTCTCCGCAAAGATGCTGAGCATAAACAGTGCCATGCATGCGATGCTTAAGCCCGTGCCCGGCATCAGTCCGAGCGGTGTGAATACCATCGAAATCTCATAGTCTCCCGGTGCAAGGTCTATTCCTGTCAGCGCCTCACCCACCGGATAAGTCTCCTTCAGCTCTCCGTTTGCACGGATCTTCCATCCGCGGTCATATGGAACAGTCAGCAGCAGTGTGCCTGCCTCATCCACATGGATCTTTCCGGTCACCTGATTTCCGTTTGCGATCACCTGCTCCATCTGGTTTGCTGCCAGTTTTTCATAGACGGCCGCATACTCTTCGTCTGTGCAGGTATAGACGCGCACCGGAACCGGATCGGTCTTGCCTTCCTTGTAAGTGATCGTAATATTTGCCTTGCTGTCCTCACCCTCCGCTGCGACGGTGCCGAGATTGAACAGATTGGTCGTAAAGTTATTGACGGTCTTGTCATACTGCGGAGTCTTGATGTGGACACTCTTCACATTTTCCGTGAACTCGATGTAGGTCTGCTCTCCCGGATGAAGACGGATAATATAGGTCGGTCCCTCTTCGAGAGAATAGGACTCACGCAGGGTGTAGAAGAAGCTCTCTCCAGTTGCGAAATTGGCAAAGCCCTCCTGCACAGTCATTGCATTTTTATCAGTAATATCCCAGGACTTGATATCTGAGGATACCATAAATCCGAGGGACAGTGCCTCGTCGTTTCTGTAGAGATAGAGCGGCTCCTCCTCATCCACCAGATTCATCTGGTAGAGGGTGTCCTCTCCGCTCTTTCCGACGAGATAACGGATGCCGAACACATCATTGAACAGCTTGGTCGTGCCGTTGTAGCCGGTCTTGTTGGTTCTTGCCTCCATGCCGATAGCTCTGCAGAGATTTACGGTAGCCTCCGGCATCGTTGAAGAAAACAGCACCAGACCGTTTGCTCCCATAAACATGTTGGCATTTCTCATTCGCTGGCTGTCGATGTCACTGCGGTAAAACTCTTCTGACTCCTCGTTGCGGGCAATCAGTGCCTGGTAGGCTGTCTGGTCATCCACGTAAGAGCTGCGGCTGACGGTTCCGTTCATGCAGACACCGTAGACACCGGTTGCTGCCATCTCGGCGGACATCAGTGCGATCAGGATCGTCTGTATCACCTGTTTTCTCTGTCTGACCATACGATACAGCAGCAGCACGACACCGTAAACGCCGAGCAGTGCAGCGGTCACCAGATAAACATACCATTCACGTTCTCCTGAATTTGTCCAGTAGGTGTAGCCGACAAAGGCCGTCGGCAGTGCCCAGGAGAGAAACAGCTTCCAGGGACTGAGCTCTCTCAGATGAGAAAGTGCATCGAAGCCCATCACAAGCAGCACTGCAATATACAGAAACGCAAAGCGGTTCGGCAGTCCGTTCTGTGTATGGAATCCGTGCCAGATATAATTCAGGATATTAAAGTTCATGCTGAACAGCAGCACGCCTGCCAGGATCAGTCTGGACAGACGCTCAGAGATCCGGATCTTGCGGTCAAGTGCAAAGATGAGCACCAGGATCAGAATGATCACGCCGCAGTAGATATTGACACCTGACTGATCATCGTAGATATTGATCGGCTCCACAAAGGCAAAATGCCCTGTCCACTGGGTGATCCCGTCGGTGTAGAATTTTATTCTGCTCGGGAAGCTTCCGGTCGCGGACTCTGTGATGGCAAGTGCCAGATAGGCAGGAAGCAGGATGATCGATGCCATGCCGCCTCCCAGGATGGAAAACCAGGCAAATCTGCATCCGCTGATCACAAATTTTTTCACCTGGAACTGTCTTGCCCCTGCCCAGATCGTAAGGAAATACAGGCAGGAAAACAGACAGATCATATATCCGATATAATAGTTGCAGTAAACTGCACCAAACAGTGCCAGCGTGTGCATCTTTCCGCTTTTTCCCTCCACGATGCGCTCGATCCCGCGCATCACGATCGGGAGCAGCACGATGCTGTCCAGCCACATCAGATTGAAATAGTAACCGATCATAAAGCTGCTCAGTGCATACATGCAGGCAAACGGGATCGGTGTATAGTCCTTTCCGCCGTTTCTGGTCGTCAGATACCAGCCGAACACTGCGCCGGACAGGCTGATCTTCACAAGGATCAGGTAGGCCATGAAGTCCATGACATGATCCATGGAGATCGCTGTCATCAGGAAATTCAGCGGGCTTGCCAGATAATAGGCGATCGTTGCCCACATATTGTAGCCCAGACCTCCACCGAAGGAGTACAGCAGAGACTCACTGTTCACCAGCTTTTCTCTGAAGTCTGTAAAGAACGGCAGATACTGGTGCAGAGAGTCGATGATCAGCACACCGTGGTCGCCGAACGGATAGACTCCGTTGACAATGTAGGCGATCAGCATCGTGACCGCCGGAATCGCAAATGAGACTGCGATACACTGCTTCTGTACCTTTTTACTCTGCAGCTGCTGCAGGGTCAGCTCCGCGGATCTTGAATGATCCCGGAAGACAAACAGCTTGCTGAAGATAAAATTCAGTACAAGCACGATCACCTGGATCAGCAGCTTTGCGATCATATCCTGCATGCCCCAGACATTGGAGAGCATCACAACGCCGAAGATCTCTATGAACATCGTCAGCAGACGCATTCCGATGAACTGTGCGCATTCTGTGAGCAGCGCCATAAACGTTTCCGTTTTGCTCTCGAACACAAAGATCTTATTTACGACGTAGGCGAACAGGATCGCCAGACAGATCGAGAAGAAATTTGCTCTGGTGACATCCACCCCTGCCAGATTTCTCAGCAGGAAATAGCTCACCAGATTCACCATGGTTGTGCAGCCACCGAAGAAAATATATCTCAGTGCCTGATTTTTAAACAGTTTCTTTATCAGTTCCATTCCTATGCCTTTCCGCTTTCTGTCAGCCGCAGAGCACTCTGCCCAGACAGAAAGAGTAAATCAGTTTTTCCTTCACCGGAAGCGAGAACAGACGCTCCAGTGCATATTCGTAACTTTCTAATTGTACTCTATATTTTTCGTAGAGGGAAGAGGCTTCTTGGAATTTCACAAAATCTGTTTTGTAATCGACCAGAACGATCCGGTCATTTTCCAGGAAAAAGGCATCTATGATTCCCTGAATCAGCACTTCCTCCTGTGAATCCCACTCTTTTCTCAATGAATTTGCGGGGACCGCGATCACAAACTGCTGCTCACGGTAAAGTTTTCCCTCTGCGGCAGCTCTCTTCATCCTGCCGCACAGCGAAGAGGACAGAAAGCGGTCGATTTTCTTCGGATCTACCAGCGCTGCCTCCTCTTCGGTCAGCCGGTTCTGCTTCACCAGTTCCGTCAGGATCTCTGAAGCGCTCTCCTCCCCGATCTTCGCATAGTTCAGGCATTCCATCACTTTGTGATAGATCGTTCCGCGCGCAGCCGGTGTCGTCTGTGTTTCCGCTCTCAGGAATTCCGGAACCAGTTCATCCTCCTCGGGAACCGCTGTCTCCTCAGACTCTGTCTCCTGCGGAGCGTCGTAAAGCGAAACTGCCTCCTCATCTGCCTCCTGGAGATGCTGCCTTTTGAGTTCCGAAACACTGACTTTGGACGGAATCCCCTGAAGATTCTCAAACGGATAGCGGTAGGTGAGCTGTTCGTTCAGCCACGCACGCGCCTCCTCATCAAAGATCTGCTCCTGCGGGATCGCGAGCAGTACTTCTTTGGTCAGTCCGGTCTGCAGCTGGTGATCCTTCTCCTCGGTGATCAGATCCCGCACAGTGACCACTGACAGTTCCGTGAAGATCTCTTTCTCATAGTGCGTTGAAAAAGAGGCCGGACCAAGTGCGAACTGCTGCCTCAGATGATCCGCACAACGGTTGCGCAGCAGTGCCGGAACGATCCAGTCCAGATAGGTTCTCGCCGAGCTACGAACTGAGAAGGACAGTACTTCTGCCCTGCCCTTTGCAAGTTTTTCATAACGCTCAAGGGCAGCCTCAGCACTTTTGACGGTTCCTGTCAGGATCAGCTTTTCCCTGGCTCTGGTCAGCGCCACGTAGAGGACACGCAGTTCCTCCCCGAGATTTTCCAGCTGCAGCTGCCGCTTCATCATCTGCTTCAGCAGTGTCTGGCGGCGGATGCGCAGTATCGGATCTGCATAGTCCGCGCCGATTCCGTAATCTGCATGCAGCACCATCTGTCCGATCGTATCTGACTGATTGAAGCGCTTGCCCATGCCGCTGACAAAGACGATCGGGAATTCCAGACCCTTGCTCTTGTGAATACTCAGGATCTGCACAGTCTGTTCGCCTTCCCCCTGCAGCGCTGCCTCACCGTAATCGATCTCATATTTATGAAGATTCTCAATGTATCTGATAAAGTTGTAGAGACCGGAAAATCCGCTGTTCTCGAACGCGATCGCCTTCTCTGTCAGCATCTTGAGATTTGCCTCTCTCTGCTCCCCGCCGGGCATTGCTGCTGCATAGGCATCGTATCCGGTCACACGGTAGATCTCAAACAACAGCTCCTGCACCGGCAGATAGACTGCTTTTCTGCGGAGACGGTTCAGCTGTTCCCAGAATTCGGTCAGCATCTCCTCCTCCCTGCAGGCCTCTGCGAACGGCCGCTCCGGATGGCGGATACGTATCCTTGCCATCTCCTCTGTCGTGAGTCCCACGATCGGCGATGACAGCACCGCAGCCATCGGAATATCCTGATACGGATTGTCGATCAGTTTCAGCAGGGCGAGCATCGTCTGAATCTCCGGTGCGGAAAAATAGCCGCTCTTTGAACCGGAAAATGCAGGAATTCCCATTTCCGCAAATATTTTTACAAACGTATCTGCCCATCCGCTGATCGTTCGAAGGAGCACGACGATATCCCCGTACTCTGCCGGGTGAAAGCTCTCCTTTTTCCGGTCATAGATCAGCTGATGTCCGACGATCTCACGGATCCGCTTTCCGACTGCCCTGGCCTCCAGCTCGCGTTCAGAATCATCGATCTCCTCTTCATCATGACCGCTCTCCACAAGCAGCAGCTCTGAGTTCGGCGTACCTCCCGGACATTCCGGATAATCAGCTCCCGGATAGAGGGCTGCCGCATCATCGTAGACCACACCTCCCAGATCTCTCTGCATCAGCTGCTCAAACAGGAAGTTCGAGAGCTGCAGCACCTCATCCCTGCTTCGGAAGTTTTTATGCAGATCAATGCGGTGCTCCACTCCGCCTTCCCTTGTATAACGGTCATATTTTTCCATAAACAGCTCCGGTCTTGCCAGACGGAATCTGTAAATACTCTGCTTGACATCTCCGACCTGAAAGATGTTGTATCTGCCCTGTTCATGTCCGCAGATGCTGTTCAGAATGATCTCCTGTACCAGGTTGCTGTCCTGATACTCATCGATCATGATCTCCTCATACCAGTCGGAGAGCTCCTTTGCCGCCTCTGTGCGCTCTTCCTCTCCGTCTGCACGGCGGATCAGGATCCGAAGTGCAAAATGCTCCAGATCGTCAAAGTCCATATAATTTTTTCTGCGCTTTTCCTCTGCATAGCGCTCCATAAACTGTCCGGTCACCCGCACCAGTTCCCTCAGAGCCGGTGCAGCCTTCTGCATCTCTTCTGCGATCTTCTCTACCGGAGCATAGAAGTAATCATTCTGCAGATCCGTCACGGTTTTCTTGTAGGCTTCCCGCAGCCGCTTCACTTCTTCCTTTTTTTCTTCTGCAGTCCCCGGTGACTTTTTGTTGGAAAGCCGCTTCCAGGACGCCAGAGTCTCAAAAGCTCTGCCAAGCGCCGCGAAATCCGGACACCCGCTCAGCTGCTCCAGCATCTCAAGATCTGCTTCGACCGCCTCCAGATACGGTGCCGGTCCGTCCGCTTCCTGGCAGATGCTGACCGCGCGTGCTGCCTGACCTGCCGCCTCCTGCAGAAGTGCGTCTGCCATTTCAAATATTCTGCGCACCCAGGCTCGCTCGGAGAGAGACTGCGGATCTGACACCTCATATGCTGCGGCGCACTGCTCCATCCACTCCCGCGGCCATGGCGCACTCATCGAAAACTCATACAGCTGCATGATCAGCTTTTCCAGCCCTTTATCGTCCCTGCCCGCGCAGTAGGATTCCGTCATCTCAAGAAATGCAGGATCCGCCTGCAGATAATTGTCTTCGAGCAGCTGTTCCAGCACATCGCTCTGCAGCAGCTTCTTCTCTCCATCATCCATGATCCTGAAATCCGGATCCAGATCCACGGTCTGGAAGTAGCTGCGGATCACATGCTGGCAGAAGCTGTGGATCGTCGTGATCTGTGCATTCTGCAGCAGCATGGTCTGTCTGGAAAGATGCTCCTCCATCTCAGAAGAGAGCTCTTCCTGCTCCAGTTTTGTCTCCAGAGCCTCTCTGATACGTTCCTTCATCTCTCCTGCTGCCGCATTTGTGAAGGTCACGATCAGAAAATGATCAATATCCAGAGGTCTGACCGGATCCATCAGTCTGGACAGGATCCTCTCGACCAGAACTGCGGTCTTTCCGGATCCTGCCGCAGCAGAGACCAGAATATCACAGTCTCTCTGCTCGATCACTTCCCTCTGCTCATCGGTCCATGTGATACTCATTTGCTCTCCTCCGTATCTTTCTCTGTGCGCAGAAGCTCCCAGAGCTCTTCCTGCGAATACTCCTTCAGTTTCCGCATCATCATGCCCGGGATCTTCCTGTCCATCCTGCAGACAGACTGGTAGATGCAGAAATCGCAGCTCTTTCCCGTAGTTCTCTCGAACGGATTCGGTGCTGTCTCGCCGGCAAGGATCCGGCTGCCGTTCTCCTGCATCTTTCTGCGTGCAAAAGCACCAAGCTCACGAAACTGTTCTGTGGTGACGGTCTTCGACCGTTTCGACGGGACTCCCTTAGTCGTCAGATCCACCGGTATCACTGCAGACTTTTCCCCCGGTGCGAGTGTATTGTCCAGGTTTTTCAGGATCTCGGGGTCATCATTGACCAGTCCGTTCGGGCAGAGTGCCTTTAACATTGCTTCCTCCACCTGCGATTCATCCGTCTCCAGCAGCGGATCCCTCATGTAAGAGTAAAAGATACCTGCCGGAACGATCTCCTTCTCCGGATGCAGCCGTGCCTCCAGCTCCATCGCTGCGCTCAGATAGACGACCAGCTGCAGCTGCAGTCCGTAGTAGAGCTCATTCAGGTCAAACTTTGTTTTTCCGGACTTATAATCCACGATTTTCAGGTAGATCTGATCCTCCTGTTCGCTCAGATCGATGCGGTCGATCCTGCCCTTCAGCTGCATCTGACCATCCTCCAGCGGGATCGTGACACTCTCCAACTCACGATACTGGGAAAACGGGATCTCAAAGGCCGTCGGCACAAAACTGCCTGCCCTCACCTGCAGCTGCAGCGCCCAGACCGTTCTTTTCAGGATTCGACGGATGCGCGCAAGCAGTGCCTCGTTTCTGGCCGTCGCATGCAGGATCGCTCCTCCGCATTTTTCTGCAGCAGCCTGCAGACTTTCATCGAGAAACAGTTCTCTTTTCTCCTCCGGAAGATCCTTCCAGCTGTATTCACTGTCTCTGACTCTTTCCGCAAATGCCTGCATTGCCGCATGGAAGAGATTTCCCATATCCACCGGAAGGAAGCGGTACTCCTGACGCTCAGTGATCCTCAGTCCGTACTGAAGAAAGTGCTTACATGCGCAGGTGGCAAACTGCTCCAGCCTTGAGATACTTCCGGTCAGAATACTTCCGTACAGCTCTTTCGCTGCCTTTGCTCCGATTCCGCTCCGGTCAAAGGTCAGAAAAGCAGCCGATATCAGATTATCCGTCAGTGCCTGATAGTTCTCCTGCCCGCGATACCACTGATACAGTTCGAGCCAGGGATCATTTTCCACCTGACCGCCGAGTGTTCTCAGTCCTGCAGTCAGATCTTTCAGCGCGCTCTTCGGTGTTGATGCTCTGCCGTTCAGACAGCTCTTTCCGGACTCATCATGGATCGTCAGTGTCGGGAACAGACGCTGGATCGTCCTCATCACATAGGAAGGACGCATGACACTACCATCCCCCGTCGTTCTGCAGCAGGACAGATACAGATGATCCGTCGGCTTTGTGAACGCGAGATAAAGGTAAAATTTCTGTATATAACTCTCCTGTTTTGCCGTCGGGGCAAGCTCCACTCCGGAGCTGCCAAGCAGTTCACGCTCAAAATCCGAGAGCAGACCGCCGTTTCCTCCGGACTTCGGCACCCAGCCGTCATTTAAGCCAAGCACCAGCATGACTTTTACATGGTTCAGTCTGGTTCTCTCCAGATCTCCGACCTGCACACAGTCTGAGGTCGGCGGAATGATACCGATCCTCATCTCTTCAAATCCGGCTTCCAGAAGCTCTGCATATTCTTCCAGCGACAGAGTCTCCGCACCGAGAAGCTCCACCATTTTGTCGAAGAGACGGATCACCTCTGCGTATACCTGTGCATACTCCTTTGCATAAGCTTCCTCGCCCTCCTCATGAAACCGCTGTTCATAGCTGCTCAGCTGTCTCTGCACATCATAATGCGCCAGAAAACGGTAGAGTCCTTCTGTTTTTTCGCGCACGGTGGTCTTCTTTGACTTCAGAAGCGGGGTCAGTGTCAGCAGCGGCTCCATCCAGGCCGCTCTCTGCGCCTCACAGAGTTCTCTCTGTTCCTCCGTGAAATTCCCCTGAATTTCCGCAAAGCTCTTTTTCCACTTTGAAAATCCCCGGATCCCCGCTGCCATACAGAAGTTTTCCAGAAGATCCGTGTGCTCTGCCTCCTGCCTGCACAGTCCGGTGCGCAGACAGCGGAAAACAGTCTCTCTGCTGTAATCCCTTCTGAGCATCTCCATCAGGGCGCGGATCAGCTCGACCATCGGATTGGACAGCACATTTCTTTTCTGGTCCATAAAACACGGAATGTCATAGTCCCTGAAGATTCTCGGCAGATGCTCCACATAGGAGGCCGGATCTCCCACGATCACGGCAATATCCCGGTAACGATACCCCTTCTGTACCAGTGAACGGATCGTCTGTGCTGCCGCCTCCGCCTCACCGCGCGGATCAGTCGCGATATGCAGCGAGATCTCCTCTGCTGCCCTCTCCGACACCGCAAACGACATTCTGTGACCGCTGCGAAACAGCTGTCTCTTCAGATGGCGCAGCATGGACGGATCTGTCTTTCTGGCAGTTTCCGGCTCTCTGCAGATCAGAGACGGAAGCACCGGACAGCCCTCCTCCTCTGCCATCATCCGCAGGCTCCGTATGGTCCTGCTGCTCAGATAGAACAGATCCTGCTCTCTGCTGTAACCCGCAGACCGCTCTGAATCCACCGTGACTGTCACATAGATCTCTTTTGTGATCGTCATCAGTTTGCGCAGAAGCTTGTTCTGAATCGGTGTAAATCCGGTAAATCCATCCAGTGCGATCACTGCATCCTTCAAAAGCGATGAATCCGCTGCCTTTTCACACAGCAGCTCCAGTGTCTGCTCTGCAGTGATATATTTGCCCTCAAGCTCTCTCTGAAATGCGTCATAGAGGGTCTGGATATCCTCCAGCTTGCAGGCAAGCCTCGGATTGGTCCTGGAGGCCTCCATCAGCTGTTCCATCTCTCCCTCGCCGATATCATACTGCACCAGCTCTGAGAGAATGGACTTCATCTGTTTCAGACAGCCGCGCTTTTTCAGACTGCCTTTCAGCACCTTCAGCTGCTCTCCCTCCCGGGTCGCCGCCCGGCGCAGAAGCAGTGTTTTTCCGCTCTCCTCCAGAACTCTTCGCTGTTCCGCCGCAGTCTCTTCGAACACACGGTGCGAAAGTCTCGCAAAGCTCAGAATGTCAATATTCCAGATGCCACCTGCCGGATGCAGATGTACCAGTTCACGCTGTGTCTGCATAGTAAACTGCTCCGGTACGATCACCAGGAATTTTGTCTCCGGCGACTGTATCGAAGCATCGATTATTTTCTGATATAAGGTTTGGGATTTTCCGCTTCCGCTGTTTCCCAGAATAAACTGTAAAGACATTTTCCTTTATTCTCCGGTTTTGTGAAAGGAGCCATTGCTCCATAGATGACTGCTCATCTGTTTTGCAACAGCTCCTTTTTGCTTTGTCTTTCGTATCACTGCCTTACGGCTTATTTTTCTAACTGACTCAGGCGCTCTTTCACCTGTTTCATCATATCGGAATATTTTGCCTGTTTGGCCTTTTCTTCCTCGATCTTTGCTGCCGGTGCCTTGCTGACAAATTTTTCATTGCTCAGCATACCGTTGACGCGGGCAAGCTCTTTCTCAAGACGGGCTTCTTCCTTCTTCAGACGCTCGATCTCCTTGTCGATATCCACCAGCTCTGCGAACGGCAGATACAGCACTGCCTCATGGATCACTGCGGAAACAGCATCCGGCTCAATGCCGTTCTTGTCTGCCTGAACAATCACCTCGCTGGCATATCCGAGTGATGCAAAGAAGAGCTTTCCTGCCTCAAAGATGTCACGGATCTCCTCTTTCTCAGAGACAACGTAGACTCTTGCCTTTCTGCTTGGCGGAACGTTCATTCCGGTACGTACATTTCGGATCTCTCTGACTGCAGCCTTGATCGTCTCCACTGCAGCTTCCTGTGCGGCAAAGTTCCACTCCTCGGTCCATACCGGCCACTCAGAGATCATGATGGACTCTTCCTGCGGATTCAGAGTGCAGTAGATCTCCTCCGTGATGAACGGCATATACGGGTGCAGCATCTTTAATGCATTGCCAAGAACGGTCTTCAGCGTCCAGAGTGCTGCTGCCTTGGTCTCATCGGTCTCACTGTAGAGACGCGGCTTCACCATCTCGATGTACCAGTCGCAGAATTCCTCCCAGATAAAGTCATAGACCTTCTGAACAGCGATTCCGAGCTCGAATTTCTCCATATTCTCGGTAACATCCTTTGCCAGGGTGTTGACCTTGGACAGGATCCACTGGTCAGCCTGTGTCAGC
Organism: Eubacteriales bacterium; assembly: GCA_030527715.1. Lineage (GTDB taxonomy): Bacteria > Bacillota > Clostridia > Lachnospirales > Lachnospiraceae > Marvinbryantia. The sequence goes on along the minus strand of JAUNAF010000001.1, from coordinate 29,100 downwards.
TGATCTGCCGGCATCTGCTGCGGAACCTCCGCCTTCTCCAGGTTCATCATGATAAAGCGGGAAGCATTCCAGATCTTGTTAGCAAAGTTTCTGCTTGCCTCAACACGCTCCCAGTAGAAACGCATATCATTTCCCGGTGCATTACCGGTCATCAGTGTCAGACGGAGTGCGTCTGCACCGTATTTGTCAATTACCTCAAGCGGATCGATACCGTTTCCGAGGGACTTGCTCATCTTGCGTCCCTGTGAGTCGCGCACCAGTCCGTGGATCAGAACATGGTGGAACGGGCTCTTCTTAGTCTGCTCCATACCTGAGAATACCATACGGATCACCCAGAAGAAAATGATATCGTATCCGGTTACCAGTACATCGGTCGGATAGAAGTACTCCAGCTCCGGAGTCTTGTCCGGCCAGCCTAAGGTTGAGAACGGCCAGAGTGCTGAGGAGAACCAGGTATCCAGTGTATCCTCATCCTGTGTCAGATGAGTGCCTCCGCACTTCGGGCACTTCGCCGGTGCTCCGCCGCGCTGTACTACGATCTCACCGCAGTCGTCACAGTAATATGCCGGGATGCGGTGTCCCCACCAGAGCTGTCTGGAAATACACCAGTCACGGATATTCTCCAGCCAGTGCAGATAGGTCTTGTCAAAACGATCCGGAACGAAGGTCAGCTCGCCGGTCTTGAGCGCATCGATCGCTGCCTTTGCCATCTCGTCCATCTTTACGAACCACTGCTGCTTGATCATCGGCTCAACGGTGGTCTTGCAGCGGTCATGTGTTCCGACACTGTGAGAATGCGGTACTACCTTCACCAGCAGTCCGAGATCCTCCAGATCCTTCACCATTGCCTTGCGGGCCTCGTAACGGTCCATGCCTGCGTACTTGCCGCCGAGCTCATTGATGGTCGCATCATCGTTCATGATGCAGATCTCCGGCAGATTATGGCGTTTTCCTACTTCAAAGTCGTTCGGGTCATGTGCCGGTGTGATCTTTACGCATCCGGTACCGAACTCCTTGTCTACATAAGCGTCAGCGACTACCGGGATCTGACGGTCTGTCAGCGGAAGGCTGAGCATCTTGCCGACCAGATCTGTATATCTCTCATCCTCCGGGTTGACTGCCACTGCGCTGTCGCCCAGCAGTGTCTCCGGTCTGGTAGTTGCGATCTCAACAAATTTTCCAGGCTCTCCCACTACCGGGTAGTTGATGTGCCAGAAGAATCCATCCTGATCCTCATGCTCTACCTCAGCGTCGGAAATAGAGGTCTGGCATACCGGACACCAGTTGATGATACGGCTGCCCTTGTAGATCCAGCCTTTCTCATACAGGCGTACGAATACTTCCTCTACTGCCTTGGAACATCCCTCATCCATCGTGAAACGCTCTCTCTCCCAGTCAGCGGAAGCTCCGAGCTTTTTCAGCTGATTGATGATGCGGCTGCCGTACTCCTCTTTCCATGCCCAGGCATGCTTTAAGAATTCCTCACGGCCGATCTCGTTTTTGTCGATACCTTCTTTTTTCAGCTTGTCGATGACCTTTACCTCGGTAGCGATCGCTGCGTGGTCGGTACCCGGCTGCCACAGAGCCTCATAGCCCTGCATGCGCTTAAAACGGATCAGGATGTCCTGCATGGTCTCATCCAGAGCATGTCCCATATGCAGCTGTCCGGTAACATTTGGCGGCGGCATAACGATGGTAAACGGTTTTTTGTCCGGATTTACTTTTGCATGGAAGTATCCATTATCCATCCATTTCTGATAAAGACGATCCTCAAGTCCTTTCGGATCGTAGGTTTTCGCGAGCTCCCTGCTCATAATCTTACTCCTCCTATCTGCCCTGACTGTGTTTAAAGCCAGGAATCAATCAGTGCCCAGATCTCCTCTCTTCCCTGTTTTGTCTCAGAGGAAAAAGGAATCACGATGCCGTCTGCCTTCATGCCAAGTCCCTGGCGGATCGCTTTGACCTGCTTTGCGACCTGACTTCTCTTGATCTTGTCCAGCTTCGTAGCAACGATGATCGGCTCATAGCCATTGTATGCCATCCACTCATACATCTGCCTGTCATTTGCGGACGGATCATGGCGGATATCGACCAGCAGGAAGACTGCCTTGAGCATCTGCGATTTCTGCAGATAATTCTCGATCAGTTTTCCCCACTTTTCTTTCTCTGACTGTGAGACCTTTGCATAGCCGTATCCGGGAAGATCCACCAGATACATGGCGTCATTGATATTATAAAAGTTGATCGTCTGCGTTTTTCCCGGAGAAGAACTCGTACGTGCGAGTGCTTTCCGATTGACCATGGCATTGATCAGGGAAGACTTGCCTACATTTGATTTTCCGGCAAAGGCCACCTCGATCTTCTCATGAACCGGAAGAACGCTGGTGATACCGCAGACAGTTTCCAGATTTACATTTTTAACGATCATGCTTCACTCTCCACGTCTGACTTTTCCTTACGCTTCTTGTTCTTTTTGTGCGGTCGGATCTCTCCTGCAAGTGCCTTCGGCAGAATGTCTGCCATCGTCTGCGCATAGCAGATCTCCAGATCCTTTTTGATCTCGTCTGAGATCTCCTCGACATCCGCACGGTTCTTCTCCGGAACAAAGACGGTTTTTATGCCCGCATTCTTTGCTGCCAGAAGCTTTTCCTTCAGTCCTCCGATTGGAAGGACACGACCACGCAGTGTGATCTCTCCGGTCATTGCCACGTCTGCTCTTACCGGAATTCCGGTGAGCGCTGAGATCATGGCTGTCACCATCGTCACACCCGCTGACGGACCGTCCTTCGGAACTGCTCCCTCCGGAATGTGGATATGAATATCCTGCTTTTTGAAGAAATCGTCGGAGATATGATAGGTGCTGCTGACGGAACGGATATAGCTGATTCCTGCCTGTGCAGACTCCTTCATCACGTCTCCAAGCTGTCCGGTCAGTCTGAATTCTCCTCTGCCCGGCATGATATTGACCTCGATCTGCAACGTATCTCCGCCGACGCTCGTCCATGCGAGTCCGCGGACGATGCCGACCTCATTCTGCTCATTGCGCTCCTGCACAGTGTAGCGTGCCTTGCCGAGATAGCGCTCCAGACGCTCCTCCGTCACACGGACGGATTTTCTGTTTTTCTCCAGAATCTCTCTGGCTGCCTTGCGGCAGATCTCACCGAGCCTGCGCTCCAGGGAGCGGACGCCGGCTTCTCTGGTATATCCTGAAATCACCTTGCGCAGTGCCCCGTCTGTCACCGTCACGCGATAGTCCGAAAGACCGTTGTGCTCGATCTGCTTCGGCAGAAGGTGCTCCTTCGCAATGTGAAACTTCTCATTTTCGGTATAACTGGAGATCTCGATAAGCTCCATACGATCCAGCAGCGGACGCGGAATGGTCTGAACACTGTTTGCGGTCGCAATAAAGAGCACCTCCGACAGATCCAGAGGGATCTCCACGTAGTGATCACGGAAGGCACGGTTCTGATCATTGTCCAGTACCTCCAGCATCGCAGATGCGGTATCGCCCTTGTAGTCACTGCTCATCTTGTCGATCTCATCGAGCAGCATCAGCGGATTTTTGACGCCTGCGGATCTCAGTCCGCTGGCGATTCTGCCCGGCATGGCTCCGATATAGGTTCTGCGATGTCCGCGGATCTCCGCCTCATCGCGCACACCGCCGAGACTGATGCGCACGTACTGCTTGTTTAAGGCTTTTGCGATCGATTTTCCGATGGAAGTCTTACCTGTTCCCGGCGGTCCGACGAGACAGAGAATCGGGCTGTCCCCTTTCTTTGTCAACATGCGCACTGCCAGAAACTCCAGCACTCGTTCCTTTACCTTCTCCAGACCATAGTGGTCTGCTTCCAGGATCTCTCTGGCTCTCTGCAGATCCTCAAAATCCGTAGAAGCCTTATCCCACGGCATCGAGAGCAGCGTCTCGATATATCCGCGGATCACGGAACTCTCTCCGGAATTCATGCCTACACTGCGGAAACGATCGATCTCCTTCTGGATCTTTTCCTTCACCGCATCGTTTGCCTCCAGCTTTTTCAGCTCTTCGGCAAACTGATCTGCCTCATTCAGATTGTCCTCCTTCAGCTCCTCGCGGATCATCTTCATCTCTTCTCTGAGAATATATTCGCGCTGATTCTTGTCGATCCTTGCCTTGACCTTTTCCTCGATCTCACGGCGCACCTTCAGGACCTGCTGTTCGTTCTCCATCAGACTGCAGAGCAGCTCACAGCGCTCGCGCACGGTCGCTGTCTCCAGGATCTTCTGTTTCTGTTTATAATGCAGCGCCAGATTTGCAGCGATCTGATAGGAGGCAAGGGAGAGGTCCTCCTCTTCCAGGATCTGAAGAACCACTTCACGTCCGATCTTGCCCTGCAGGACTGCATAATTCTCAAATGCATCCTTCAGAGTGCGGAGCATCGCCTGCTGATAGTCGGCCGGCAGCTCCTGCTCCTCCTCCACATAGGCAGCGACATCGGCCACGAGAAAGTCTTCCTTTCTCAGATCCAGCAGCTCTGCTCTGGAAAGGCCTTCTGCCAGTACGCGGACAATGCCCTTCGGCATCTTCACGATCTGTGTGATATTCACAATGGTTCCGATGCTGTAGAGATCCTCCTTCTGTACGGAATCCTTTTCCGGATCTCTCTGTGTCACCACAAACAGCTTCTGATCCTGTGCCAGCGCCTCCTCGACTGCCTGGATCGACATTTTTCTGCTCACGTCAAAGTGAATCAGCATCGTCGGAAGGATCGTCAGTCCGCGAAGCGCCACCATCGGTATATTGTTTCTAATTTCTGTCATATATTTCTATCTGTCCTTTATCCACAATTTCAGATCAGGCTGACTCCGGAGTGTGCACAACTTTGTTTTTCTCACTGCGCACCGGAATCAGACGCTCCTCGCTGTGTACAACTGCCGGCTCACCGGTTCCGTTTACCGTATCCTCTGTGATCGTACACTCTGTGATCGTCTCATCAGACGGAATCGTAAACATCAGATCCTGCATAGCCTTCTCCATAACGGAACGCAGTCCGCGGGCTCCGGTCTTTCGCTCCATGGACTTCTTCGCGATCGCTGCGATCGCAGCCTCCTCAAACTCAAGCTTCACGCCGTCGAGCTCGAAGAGCTTCTGATACTGTTTTACAATGGAGTTCTTCGGCTCTCTGAGAATGCGGACAAGTGCTTCCTCATCCAGTGCATCCAGGGAGACAACGACCGGCACACGGCCGATAAACTCCGGAATCAGACCGAATTTGACGAAATCCTGCGGAACTGCTTCTTTTAACAGCTCTCCGACATTCTGCTCTCTCTTGTCGAAAAGGTCACGGTTGAAGCCGATCGCCTTATTCTCAAGACGGTTGCTGATGATACGCTCAAGTCCGTCAAACGCACCACCACAGATAAACAGAATATTGGTCGTATCGATCTGAATGAGTTCCTGCTGCGGATGTTTTCTTCCGCCCTGCGGCGGAACACTTGCAACAGTACCCTCAATGATCTTCAGTAATGCCTGCTGTACGCCCTCACCTGAGACATCTCTGGTGATGGATACATTTTCAGACTTCTTTGTAATTTTGTCGATCTCGTCCAGATAGACGATACCATGCTCCGCTCTCTCGATATCGTAGTCTGCGGCCTGGATCAGTTTCAGCAGAATATTCTCTACGTCCTCACCGACATAGCCTGCCTCTGTCAGGGTGGTCGCATCCGCGATCGCGAACGGTACATTCAGTAATCTTGCCAGTGTCTGTGCAAGATAGGTCTTACCGCTTCCGGTCGGTCCAAGCATGAGAATGTTGCTCTTCTGAAGCTCAACTCCCAGATCTCTGCCGGCCATGATGCGCTTGTAATGGTTGTATACTGCCACTGACAGGGCCTTCTTTGCATTTTCCTGTCCGATAACATAGTCATCCAGAACAGCCTTGATCTCAGCCGGTTTTAACAGGTTGATCTCCTCTGCACTGTTCTCTGAATATTCCTCTGTCGCCAGCTCTTCATCAATGATCTCTGCGCAGATCTCCACGCACTCGTCACAGATAAAAATGTTGTTCGGTCCTGCAATCAGCTTTCGAACCTGATTCTCACTCTTTCCGCAGAATGAGCATCTTACTTTTGACTCTGTCATTCTTCCTGCCATTTTTCACCTTATCCTTTTACTATTGTCTTACGAAAGAGATGTGACCTCCATCGAGTAGTTATAAGACTAAAAGACTCCCACGGTTATCGCAGGAGTCTTTTCATCTGCAAACAGGCTCCTTTGCGCACGCTTTTGAAAGCACTGCGTTTCTACGCTCTGCTTGAAATCACCATATCAATCAGGCCATAAGCCTTTGCCTCTTCAGCGGTCATATAATTATCTCGCTCCGTATCCCTCTCGATCACTTCGATCGGCTGTCCGGTATTTGCTGCAAGCATCTCATTGAGTTTTCTCTTTGTCTTGAGAATCTCCTCCGCTACGATCTGTATCTCTGTAGCCTGTCCTCTTGCTCCGCCGGACGGCTGATGGATCATGATATTTGCATTCGGCAAGGCAATTCTTTTTCCTTTGGTGCCGCCCGCCAGAAGGAAGGCTCCCATGCTGGCTGCCATTCCCATGCAGATCGTGGATACATCGCACTTGATGTACTGCATTGTATCGTAGATCGCAAGACCGGCACTGACACTGCCGCCCGGACTGTTGATATACAGCTGGATATCTTTTCCGGGATCCTCTGACTCCAGAAAGAGCAGCTGTGCAACGATGATGTTTGCACTCACATCTGTCACCTCTTCACCGAGGAAGATGATTCTGTCTTTCAGCAGTCTGGAATAAATATCGTAGGTACGCTCACCTCTGCTGGTTTGCTCTACCACATATGGTACTAAGCTCATTTTAATCCTCCTTAGACTTCATCGCTTTCTTCATATTTTCGACCGATAGCCTCACATGTGTTGCGGTCAAGCCCGGATGATGCGGCTTAGACCTCCTTTGCCTCGTCGCGAAGCAGATCTACAGCTGCCTGAATCTTCAGGTCACCCTTCATCTGCTCGATGCCAGCCTCGCCAAGGATCTCTCTTACCTTGTCAGCTTCCATCTTGTACATCTCTGCCATCTTTGCGATCTCCTCATCTACTCTCTCGTCAGAGATCTCAAAGTTCTCTTTTGCAGCGATTGCCTCAAGAACCAGGCTGTTCTTGATACGCTTAACAGCTTCCGGTCTCATCTGCTCGAACAGCTTCTGAGCGTCTGTTCCGGTGAACTGGAAGTACTGCTCTACGGTCAGACCCTGAGACTGGATTCTTCTTGCGAAGTCATCTGCCATCTGTCTTACCTGTCCGTCAATCATAGCCTCCGGAATATCCATCTCTGCATTCTCAACTGCCTTATCTACTGCAGCAGTCTCCTTTGCAGCCTTTGCAGCCTTCTCCTTGCGCTCGGTCAGAGTCTTGCGAACGTCTGCCTTGTACTCCTCTAAGGTATCGAACTCAGATACTTCCTGAGCGAAATCGTCATCAACCTCCGGAAGCTCCTTTACGCTGATCTTGTTGACTTTGCAAGCAAATACTGCATCTTTGCCTGCAAGCTCAGCTGCATGATAATCCTCCGGGAAGGTAACCTTCACTTCAAGATCCTCACCGATCTTTGCGCCAACGAGCTGCTCCTCGAATCCCGGGATGAAGCTGCCGGATCCGATGGTCAGGTCATAGTTCTCAGCCTTGCCGCCCTGGAACGGAACACCGTCTACAGAACCGTCAAAGTCAAGCTTGATCATATCGCCGTCTGCAACCGCACGGTCATCAACGTCGATGGTTCTTGCATTCTTTTCTCTCTCTTTATCGATCTCAGCCTGAACGTCCTCGTCAGAAACTTCTTTGTCTGCTGCCGGAACCTCAAGACCTCTGTACTCGCCAAGAGTAACCTCCGGCTTAACAGCAACTTCTGCTGTGAAGATGAACGGCTGACCCTTCTCGATCTGTACAACATCGATCTTCGGCTGAGAAACCAGCTCAAGATCACACTCAGCTACCTCTGCATCATAAGCAGTCGGGATCAGCTGGTTAGCTGCATCTTCGTAGAAGATCGCTGCGCCGTACATTTTTTCGATCATAGCTCTCGGAGCCTTACCTTTACGGAAGCCCGGGATATTCATTTTGCCTTTATTTTTCAGGTATGCACCCTGTAATGCCTTTTCAAACTCCTCAGCGCTGACCTCGATCGTCAGCTTCACCATATTGTGCTCTAATCTTTCTGTCTGTAAACTCATTTTAGAAAGCTCCTCCTTAACCGCATAAAACTCTTTATTTTCGTAAATACCCGAGATAAACCGGCCAGATACCGGGTAAATGTCAGATAACTACAGTCATTTTGCAAGTATAGCACAGCTCACCGGAAATATCCAGTATTTTTTTACCGTAAAAGTCCCGACCTGCGGCTGTATGAACTGCATGTTTACATAGCAGTTCATACAGACATAGGGCGGGCTGCCCTGTATGAGCAAAAAAGCTCCGGAACGTACGTGACGGAGCGATTTGCGAATTCAGGCGGCGATTGCGGGAATGCGCAGCATGCAGCAATCGACTTTTACGTATCCCTCTCTCAGGCACATCCCTGTCCCGACCTGCGGCTGTATGAACTGCATGTTTACATAGCAGTTTATACAGACATAGGGCGGGCTGCCCTGTATGAGCAAAAAAGCTCCGGAACGTACGTGACGGAGCGATTTGCGAATTCAGGCGGCGATTGCGGGAATGCGCAGCATGCAGCAATCGACTTTTACGTATCCCTCTCTCAGGCACATCCCTGTCCCGACCTGCGGCTGTATGAACTGCATGTTTACATAGCAGTTCATACAGACATAGGGCGGGCTGACCTGTATGAGCAAAAAAGCTCCGGAACGTACGTGACGGGGCGATTAACGGTACACCACAGAGCGCGCGATCTCCTCCGCCTTCTCCTTGCCGCACAGAAGCGTGATCAGCTCCAGTGCGAAATCGATCGCCGTTCCCACTCCGCGGCTGGTCGTGATATGTCCGTCTGTCACCACGGAAGCTTCCGGGATCTCTGCTCCTGTCAGGCGCTCCTCCATTCCCGGATAGCATACCGCACTCTTACCGTTCAGATATCCGCGATCACCGAAAATGGTCGGCGCTGCACAGATCGCCGCGATTCTCTGTCCCTTCTCATTTCTCTCTGCCAGCAGCTTCTCCAGTCCCTGATGTGCCGCAAGATTGAGTGTTCCCGGCATTCCTCCCGGAAGTACGGTGATGTCTGCATCGGAAAAGTCATTGTCCTCAAAAAGAATATCCGCCGTCACCGGGATCTTGCGCGCACCGGTCACTTCTCTCTTGCCGCTGACTGAGACAGTGCACACTTCCACCTGTGCACGGCGGAGCAGATCCACCGGAGTCAGTGCCTCCACCTCTTCAAATCCTTCTGCCAGAAATACATATACCTTTGCCATTGTGTCTCCTTTCCATCCACCTTCAGCCGTGGATCATGCCAGCCATCTCTTTGTTTCTGGTTCTTGACAGCATCTGTTCTACTTTACTACAATGTTTGTAACCATTCAGAGCTCATTTTGAAAGTGCGTTGCCTTTCCTCGATGCAGCTTCTCGCCATATGAAATCGCATGGCTCTGAATAGTTACACACATTTTTATTATCAACTTTATTATCAACAAATCATCAAAGGGGAATCTATGGAAATCGAAAGAAAATATCTGATCCGCCGGCTGCCTGCCGACCTGGATACCTATCCGTTTCACGAAATCGAGCAGGGCTATCTCTGCACCTCTCCTGTCGTGCGGATCCGCCGTCAGGATGACAGCTATATTCTCACCTACAAGGGAAGCGGTCTGATGACCCGCGAGGAATACAATCTTCCTCTCACCCGTGACTCCTACCTCCATCTGAAGGAGAAAACGGACGGCTATCTGATCACCAAACGCCGCTATGTGCTTCCGCTCTCAGACGGTCTGAAGATCGAACTCGATCGGTTTGCAGGAACATTTGAAGGACTTTTCCTCGCGGAAGTTGAGTTTCCCGATGAGGAGACCGCAAATTCCTTCACACCGCCGGACTGGTTCGGCACGGATGTGACCTTTGACGGCAGATATCACAACAGTTCCCTGTGCCGTACCGGAGTCATTCCGGAGTAGCAAAGGAGGGATCTCCTTTCCCGCCTGCATTATGCGAGCGGCTGAAGGGATCCCTCACTTTCCGGATATTCGATCTTCACAAGAGTCAGTCCATGGGCAGGTGCCGTCTCTCCGGCAGCCTGCCTGTCTTTTGCCTCCAGGATCTTTTCCATATGATCTGCGGGATAATATCCGCTTCCGATACGGATCAGCGTTCCTACAATGATCCGCACCATATTGTAAAGAAAACCATTTCCACGGATCCGGATCCGGATCATCTCTCCCTCAGGAAGCACCTCACAGGAATAGATCGTCCGAACCGTATTCTCCACCTCCGGCTTTGCCGTACACAGACTCTTAAAGTCATGCGTTCCGACCAGCATATCTGCTGCCCTCTGCATTGCCTCCACATCCAGCGGATAATAGTAAAACAGAGAGTAAAGGCGCTTTGTCGGATCCGGAAATTTCCGGTTCAGGATCAGATACTCGTAGGTCTTTCTGGTCTCACAGAACCTCGGATGAAAATCAGGCGGGACCTCTCTGGAATCCTGGATCCTGATATCTGCCGGAAGCCTGGTATTCAACGCATAGGAGATCTTCTCCGCCGGCATCCTCGCGGAGGTGTTAAACACTGCCACATTGCCAAGCGCATGCACGCCTGCATCCGTTCTGCTCGCACCGATCACCTGGATCGGCTCCCGAAGCAGCTCGCTCAGATGCTGGTTCAGCACTCCCTCGACCGTGATCCCGTTCGGCTGTACCTGCCATCCGCAGTACTCTGTTCCATCATAAGCAACGATCAGCTTTACTCTCTTCATAGATTCTCTATACTCCGATCAGTTTCTTTGCCGCATACATCAGCACCAGATACAGAACCAGAATCAGATATGCATTGCGGTCTCTCTTTTCATAGTGCAGCGGACGCATCTTTGTCCTTCCCTCGCCTCCGTGATAACCTCTTGCCTCCATGGCCATCGCGAGGTCATTTGCACGGCGGAATGCAGATACAAACAGTGGGACCAGAAGCGGAACCATGCCCTTTGCCTTCTGGATCAGTCCGCCCTCATCAAAATCCGCACCTCTTGCGGTCTGTGCCTTCATGATCTTGTCCGTCTCCTCCAACAGGATCGGGATAAAACGCAGTGCGATCGACATCATCATTGCGACCTCGTGTACCGGCACATTCACTTTATTCAGCGGACGAAGTCCCTTTTCCAGACCGTCTGTCAGCTGATTCGGTGTCGTCGTCAGTGTCATGATCGAGGATCCGATGATCAGGAAGGACAGACGCACTGCCATATAGATCGCTGTATACAGTCCCTCATCTGTGATCTTCAGCTTCCAGACCTGTACCAGCGTTTCACCGGGTATCATAAACAGATTGAAAGCCACCGTGATCAGCAGCAGAACCATGATCGATTTCATACCGCGGATCAGAAATTTAAACGGCACCTTCGAAGCACGGATCACGCCTGCCAGAAACAGCACTGAGACTCCGTACGCCGCAAAGGAACGGAACATAAAGAGGGAGATGATAAACACCAGGGTGCCGACCAGCTTGGTTCTCGGATCCAGTCTGTGGATCACGGAATCCGCCGGATAATATTGTCCGATTGTGATATCTCTGATCATCTTGCCTCTCCTGTCGCTGCCAGTATCGCTCTTTTTGCTTCCTCCACCGTCGTAACGGAAGGATTCACATCCAGACCTCTTCTCTTCAGCTCATGCATCAGATAGGTCACCTGCGGTGCTGCCAGTCCGATTTCTTCCAGTTCCTTATAATACTCAAATACATTTCTCGGAGTATCGTCGTAGCGGACCTTTCCCTCGTCCATCACGATGATTCTCTCCACATATTTTGCCACATCTTCCATGCTGTGTGAAACCAGCACTACGGTGATCCCGCGCTCTTTGTGGAGCAGTGCGATCTGATCCAGAATGTCATCTCTTCCCTTCGGATCCAGACCTGCGGTCGGCTCATCCAGGATCAGCACATCCGGCTGCATGGCAAGAATGCCTGCGATCGCCACTCTTCTCTTCTGTCCTCCGGACAGTTCAAACGGTGATTTCTTATAGTGCTTTTCCTTCAGTCCTACCTGCTGTAAGGCTTCGTAGGCACGCTGCTCTACTTCTTCTTTCGGCAGTCCGAGATTCTTCGGTCCGAAGCAGACATCCGAGAAGACATCCACCTCAAAGAGCTGATATTCCGGATACTGGAAAACCAGACCGACCTTGCTGCGCAGCTTCTTCATTGAGTAGCCTTCCGCATAGATATTCTCTCCGCCAAAGTAGATCTTTCCGTCTGTCGCACGGATCAGTCCGTTTAAATGCTGAATCAGGGTGGATTTTCCCGAACCGGTATGACCGATCACGCCGACAAACTGTCCGTCCGGTATCTCCAGACTGACATCATCCAGCGCTCTTTTCTGATAGGCTGTTCCCTGACTGTAGATGTAGCTTACATGTTCCAGCTTAATTGACATCTTTTCTCCTCATGAACTTACGGTGCTTTTTTCTCCTGAACCAGAGCATCCGCAAGTTCCTCCATTGTCAGAATCCCTTTCGGAATGTCCATGCCGCTTTTGCGCAGCTCATATGCGAGCATCGTCACCTGCGGCACATCCAGTCGGTGCTCTTTGAGCAGCTCCACCTCGGAAAATACCTCCCTCGGTGTGCCCTGCATCAGCACCTTTCCCTGATCCATCACGATGACACGGTCCGCCTCAACGACTTCTTCCATATAGTGAGTGATCAGGATCACCGTAACGCCTTCTTCGCGGTTCAGACGCTTTGCGGCTTCGATCACCTCTTTGCGTCCGATCGGATCCAGCATGGCGGTCGGCTCATCAAATACGATGCACTTCGGATGCATCGCAACCACTCCGGCGATCGCCACTCTCTGCTTCTGTCCGCCGGACAGCTTGTTCGGAGAATGGCTGCGGTACTTCCACATGCCGACCGTTTTGAGTCCTTCCTCGACCCTCTTTTTGATCTTGTCAGTCGGAACTCCCATATTTTCCGGGCCAAAGGCAACATCCTCATCCACCACGGTTCCGATGATCTGGTTGTCCGGATTCTGAAATACCATTCCTGCGGTCTTTCGGATCTCCCAGAGTTTTTCTGCATCTCTGGTATCCTTTCCGTCCACATGAACGCTGCCCTCACTCGGCAGCAGAATGGCATTCAAATGCTTGGCCAGGGTGGATTTTCCTGAACCGTTGTGACCGAGAATCGCAATAAACTGTCCCGGCTCGACTTCAAGATCCACGCCGTCCACCGCACGGTAGGAGGACTCCACACGGCCGTCCTCCCCGAGCTTCTGATATTCATGCACCAGCTTGCTGGCTTTAATAATACTCATCATTTTTTCTTTTCCGGAGCTGCCTTCTTATCTGCAGCTGCCTCAGTCTTTTTTGCATCTGCTTTCTTTGCTGCCGCTTTTTTTGCTTCTGCCTTCTCAGCTTCTGCTCTCTTTGCTGCCTCTGCCGCTGCCTTCTCTGCACGCTCAGCCTTCCAGTCCCAGCTCAGGTCATTGACACGGCTGCTCAGCTTGGCCATAGCGAACATCTCATCAGAGAGTTCCTTTGTCAGAGAAGACTCGCTGACTCTCCACTTCCAGTTGTTTCCGAGTGTGGACGGGAAGTTCATGCGCGCCTCTGCACCAAGTCCGAGATAGTCCTGCATCGGAACGATACAGATATCCGCTGCGGAAAGAGATGCCAGACGGATGAAATCCCAGTGTACACGATCGTGCGGTGTCTGCACATGGTTGGTGTACTCGCGGTAGAGTTCCAGTTCTTCCTCCGTATGACGGTCATACCACTGCATCACGGTCTCATTGTCGTGTGTACCGGTGTAGGCAACACAATTCTTGCTGTAGTGATGAGGCAGATGATCGCAGTTCGCGTCTCCGTCAAAGGCAAAACCGATCACCTTCATATTCGGGTAGCCGCTGTCTTTTACCAGCTTGCGCACAGTATCGGTCATCAGACCAAGGTCCTCGGCGATGACACGTTTCTTTCCGAGTCTCTCCTCCATCTTGCGGAAGAAATCCATGCCCGGTCCCTTCTCCCAGTGTCCTCTGGTCGCATCCTTGTCACCAAACGGAATGGAGTAATACTCATCGAAGCCGCGGAAGTGATCGATTCTGACTACGTCGTAGAGTTCGAAACAGTGCTCCATACGGCGGATCCACCAGTCATACTGCTGATTTTTGTGTACATCCCAGCGGTACAGCGGATTTCCCCAGAGCTGACCGGTCTCTGAAAATGCATCAGGCGGGCATCCTGCCACTGCCTTCGGCGTGCGGTCATCATTCATCTGGAAAAGATCCGGATGTGCCCAGGCATCTGCACTGTCCAGTGCCACATAGATCGGCAGATCTCCGATGATGAGGATTCCCTGATCATTTGCATACTTTTTCAGCTTTGTCCACTGCTCTGTGAATTTGAACTGAAGATACTCGTAGAACTCGATCTCCTCAGCGCATTCTTTATAGTAGTAATCCATGGAATATCCCCAGCGCATGCGGATATCCTCAGCCCATTCCATCCAGGATTTTCCGTCAAAGCACTGATTTTTGATCGCCATGAATAAGGCGTAATCCTTCACCCAGTCCTGGTTTTTCTCAACGAATTTCTGGAAGTCTGCATTCTGTGCGATATTGCTGCGTTTGTATGCTTTCTTCAGCAGTGCATATCTTTTTTCATAGAGATCGCCGTATTCCACATAGTTCGGATGTCCGGTGCAGTCTGCCTCGTCGCATTCTGCCTCAGTCAGGACACCTTCCTTGACCAGCTGCTTTAAGTCGATAAAATACGGATTGCCTGCAAAGGTGGAAAACGACTGATAAGGAGAATCTCCGTAGCTGGTCGGTCCCAGCGGAAGAATCTGCCAGTAGGTCATTCCTCCCTCCATCAGAAAGTCTACAAAACGATAAGCCTCCTCGGAGAACGTGCCGATTCCGTACGGGGACGGAAGGCTGCTCACCGGTAATAATACACCACTGCCTCTTCTCACTGCTTTATCCTCTTTTCTCTTAAAATATCTACTTTTAATTTACTCTTCTGTGATCCAGTTTCTTTGCCAGAACCATGCCGATTCCCTGGAAGATCTGTACCAGGATGATCAGCAGGACCACCGTTACTATCATGATATCCGCCTGATAGCGGTAATATCCATACTGAATTGCGATGTCGCCGAGTCCGCCTCCTCCGACGGTTCCGGCCATTGCAGAATAGCCAAGTACGGTGCCGATCGCGATCGTTGCATTGACGATCAGTGAAGTTCTTGCCTCTGTAAGAAGCACCTTGCTGATCATCTCCCAGGTACCAGCGCCCATACTCTGTGCGGCCTCGATCACTCCGCGGTCTACCTCTTTCAAGGAAGACTCCACCATTCGTCCGATAAACGGTGCTGCCGCGATCGTCAGCGGAACGATCGTTGCAGTCGGTCCGTAGGTCTTTCCGACGATCAGTCTGGTAACCGGAATTACCAGGATCAGCAGAATCAGAAACGGAATGCTTCGCAGAATGTTGGTCACAAAATCAAGGACCTTGTACACCATGCGGTTCGGACGGATCCCGTTCTCATCTGTCACTGTCAGCAGGACTCCCAGCGGAAGTCCAAGCACATAACCGAACACAGTGGCACCGAGGGTCATATAGAGTGTCTCCCCGATTCCCCTGAGAATCATCATTATTACTGTTTTATCCCACATAATCACTCAGCTCCTCCACAGTCAGTCCTACTCTCTTCAGATACGCAACCATGCGATCTCCCATCTCCGGAGCATCCGGAAGCTGCAGTACCATCTCTCCGTTTGCCGCTCCGCCGATATCTCTGGTATTTGCATAGAGAATGTTGACCGGCATCTTGCACTCAAGCACCATATTTCCGATGACCGGCTCAAACGATGACTGATTTGTGAAGGTGATGCGCACGCATCTCTTTCCCTTCATCTCAGTAACCTTCTGGTAGCCCTCGTAAATCAGCTTTTTGGCTTCTCTGGACTTCGGTGAGTGGAAGATCTCCTCCACCGTACCGTGCTCCACCAGATTTCCGTGGTCGATGATCGCAACATGTGTACAGATCTCCTGCACGACAGCCATCTCATGCGTGATGATGACCACGGTGATGCCGTAGTCGCGGTTGATCTCTCGGATCAGCTGCAGGATCGATTTTGTCGTCTGCGGATCCAGTGCACTGGTCGCCTCATCGCAGAGCAGGATCTTCGGATCGGTGGCAAGCACTCTGGCGATCGCCACACGCTGCTTCTGTCCGCCGGACAGCTGTGCCGGATAGGCATTTGCTTTCTCCTCAAGCCCTACGATCTTCAGATAATCCATGGCTTTCTTTCTTGCCTCAGCCTTTTTGATGCCGTTCAGCTCCATCGGAAAGCAGACATTGTCGATGACACTGCGCTGCATCAGAAGATTGAAATGCTGGAAGATCATTCCGATATCCTTGCGCGCAGCTCTCAGTTCTTTCTCAGAAAGCTTCTGCAGCACCTGTCCGTTTACCTCTACACTTCCGGAGGTCGGTCTCTCCAGAAGGTTCAGACAGCGTACCAGCGTACTTTTTCCTGCGCCAGACATACCGATGATTCCGTAGATCTCACCGGTGTGAATCTCAAGGCTGATGTCCTTTAATGCATGGACATCCGTATCTTTCTGCTTGAATTCCTTACTCACATGATCAATTTTAATAATTGTATCCATCGCGGTTTTCCCCCTCCCTGGACTTTCCACCCAAGTATATTATAAATTGAGGTATGCGTCAAAACATTTTTCCTGTACAGAGAAAAGGGATCAGGCAGCTTAAGTCCTGATCCTTTCTGATATTTTAGATAATGGTATGTCTGTTTACTCAGCCTCTACGAACGGGATAACTGCTCCGTCATAGGTTTCGTTGATGTAATTCTGAATCTCCTCAGACTTCAGCACGTCTACCAGTGCCTTGATGCCTTCGCTCTCCTCATTGCCTTCCTTTACTGCGATGATGTTCACGTAAGTCTTTGCTGCCTCAGAATCGGAGGACTCATATGCGATGGAGTCGTTTGCTACAGAAAAACCTGCCTCAAGTGCATAGTTTCCGTTCATAACTGCCAGAGCTGCATCTGAGATAGAGTGCGGGATCTGTGCTGCTTCAAGCTCAACGATCTTGATGTTCAGCGGATTCTCAACGATGTCATTTACAGTAGCGGTAAGACCTGCATCCTCTTTCAGAGTGATCACACCGTTGTCCTGAAGAAGCAGCAGTGCTCTTGCCTCATTTGTAGTATCGTTCGGAACCAGGATCTCGTCGCCCTCAGCAAGCTCGTCTAAGGAAGCCTTCTTGCCCGGATAGATTCCAAACGGCTCATAGTGGATACCGCCTGCATTTACCAGATGTGTGCCCTTCTCCTCGTTGAAGCTGTCAAGATACGGAATATGCTGGAAATAGTTTGCGTCGAAGTCTCCACTCTCAACTACCATGTTCGGCTGTACATAATCACTGAATACCTTTACTTCAAGCTCCCAGCCCTGCTCTTCGAGAATCGGCTTTGCCTGCTCAAGAATCTCTGCGTGCGGTGTAGCGGATGCTGCTACGGAGATCTTTCCCTCTGCTGCTGCCGGAACTGCAAGTGCCACTGTCAGTGCAGCTGCTGCTGCGATCGCTGCTAATTTTTTCATATTCATTTCCTCCTCTATCCTATATCCTATTTATCCGGTATATTAACCGGGTTTTTGAACTGGTTACATCATATCACCCGGTTTTCGCCCCGTCAAGAATAATCCTGTCTCCTGATTATCACTCTTTTTTATATTCAGTTATAAGTAAATACTTATAACACTATCATTTTGCTATAAGTCGATGAGGTAGACCTGCTGCCTGCCTCTGCTCTTCTGCAAACTGCCGCCCAGGCTTCCGGCGATAGCAGCCGAGGCTCTGTTTTCAGGCGATGTGCGCAGATAGACAGCAGCTTCCGGAAATCGTTGGGCTGCAAGCTTTACAAAAGCCTCCGCAGCCTCCGCACCAAATCCACAGCCCCGAAACTCTTCTGCGATCAGATAGGCAAGTTCAAGGTCCGTCCCCTCGGACTTCGTCTGACTCGAAGTATCTGTCTCGGGCGAATATGCCGTCAGCCCTCCTCTTCCGATCACGCTTCCATTCTCTTTCAGTGTGATCGTCCAGAGACCGTAGTCAAAGAACTCATACTGAACTCTGATATAGGAATACAGCTCCTGCTCCGGCTCCTCCGTAAAGGCGGTGACATCCGGATTTTGTCTCTCCTGCCGATACATCTCAAGGAAGGCCGGAAGATCCTCCATCACAGATTCTCTGATCATCAGATGAGCAGTCACTGCGATCATCTGAGGCTTTCTGTAAAATCGATGCCAGACAAACGACAGATAGTCCGCAGTCAGAGCTTCGCGTTCTGCCGCAAAGCGCACTCCCCAGGGCGGCGCTGCGCCTTCTTCCAACAGACAGACGCATGGATATCCGGCAGCTGTGATTCTCTGAAGCAGTATTTCGTCTTCAGTCAGATAGACTTCCTGTTCATTCCGATAAAAAAGAAACGTCTCCCAATCGGAGACGTCTCTTCCTGTCACGGATCTTTCCGGACGTATCAGCATTTTTCCGGTTCCGGATACTCTGTTCCGAAGGTTTCTACGGTAACAGACTTCATCTTCTGCTCATCCAGCGGACGGTCGCTGTAATCGGTATCTTCCTCAGCGATGCGGTTTACGACTTCCATACCCTCGATGACCTTTCCGAATGCTGCATAGTCACCGTCCAGATGCGGTGCAGCTTTGTGCATGATGAAGAACTGAGATCCTGCGGAATTCGGATTCATCGCACGTGCCATAGACAGCACACCCTCGGTGTGTGCCAGGGTATTCTTGAAACCGTTTCTTGCGAACTCGCCGCGGATCGCATAACCCGGGCCGCCCATGCCGGTTCCGTTCGGGCATCCGCCCTGGATCATAAAGCCGCGGATCACACGGTGGAAGATCAGGCCGTCATAAAAGCCCTTCTTTACCAGACTGATAAAGTTATTTACGCTGTTCGGCGCGATCTCCGGATACAGTTCTGCCTTGATCACATCGCCGTTCTCCATGGTAAAAGTTACTACTGGATTCTGTGCCATAGTCTCTCTCCTTTTCACTGTCATGATTCTATCATCATACCTGTCTTTTCTGTTTCACGCAAGTACAGGTTCCATTTTCGTTCATTTCTTAATGCAGTCCTGCGAACACGGATGCAAAGATGACTGTCAGTACACCTGCCACCGCGATAGACAGACTGCTCATTGCGCCTTCGACCTCACCGATCTCGATCGCCTTTGAGGTACCGATCGCATGCGCTGCAGTTCCGTGGGCAAGTCCGACAGAGATCGGTTCGGTAATGCGGAACAGTCTGCAGACTGCCTGTCCGATCATTCCTCCCAGAATACCGGTGATGCAGATCGCTGCCACGGTGACTGTCGGGATTCCTCCGAGCTCCTCTGCCACACTGATTCCGATCGCCGTAGTGATGGATTTCGGAAGCAGGCTGACATAGTACTCATGGCTGACTCCGAACAGGACGCACAGTCCCAGAATACTTCCGAGGCTGGAAATAACTCCTGAGAGGATTCCAAGGATCACTGCAAGGAAATTTTTCTTCAGCAGATCCAGCTGCTGATAGAGCGGAATCGCCAGTGCCACAGTCGCCGGCGTCAGCAGATAGCTCAGATACTTTGCAGACGCATTGTAGCTTTCGTAGTCAATATGAAACAGGTTCAGAACGACAATGATAAATACGATTGCAACGATCAGCGGATTTACGATCTCAAGCTTTGTCTTTTTGCGCAGATACATACCGATCGCATAGCCGAGCAGGCTGATGACCGGCCCGAAAAACAGAGAAGATGCTGCGAACTCACTCATCTTTCTTTCCTCCCTTCTTCTGCATGCGGATCACTCCCTGGCTCACCCATCCGGTCACTGCCATGACGATGACTGTCGTAGTCACTGCGATCACCACAAGCGGAAGCAGATTTGATTTCAGGTCTCCCCAGATCGTCATCAGAGCTACGGACGGCGGAAGGAACAGCGGCGGCATGATATCCAGCAGAAAGTCCGCGGCTTCCTTTACCTTTGACAGCTTTATGATTCCGGTCATCAGAAACAGCAGCATCAGCACAAGTCCATAGATGCTTGCCGGAACAGGGAACGGCAGCAGGGCATGCAGCACCTCTGCCAGAAAACATACGCCTGCGATCACGCAGAACTGATATAAATACTTCATGATACTACACCTCGATTTCCAGTTCTACCGGACAGTGATCACTGCCGAATACTTCTGTATGGATCTTTGCATCGATCAGCTGCTCTTTCAGACTGTCTGACACACAGAAATAGTCTATTCTCCAGCCTGCATTCTTCTCTCTCGCACGGAAACGGTAGGACCACCAGGAATAGATCCCTTCCTGCTCAGGATAGAAATGACGGAAGCTGTCCACAAATCCAGCCTCCACCAGCTCTGTGAATTTACCTCTCTCCTCATCCGTAAATCCGGCATTTCTGCGGTTGGATTTCGGATTCTTCAGATCGATCTCCTTATGAGCCACGTTCAGATCTCCGCAGAAGATCACCGGCTTGTCTTCTTCCAGCTTCTTAAGATAGCTGCGGAAGGCATCTTCCCACACCATTCGGTAATCCAGACGCTCCAGCTCTGATTTGGAATTCGGTGTATAGACCGTGATCAGATAATACTTCTCATATTCCAGAGTGATGACACGTCCCTCATGGTCATGCTCCTCGATCCCCAGACCGTAGCTGACAGAAATCGGCTCCTCCTTCGTGAAGATCGCTGTTCCGGAATATCCTTTTTTCTCTGCATAGTTCCAGTACTGATAGTACCCCGGAAGATCCAGAGAGATCTGTCCCTCCTGAAGCTTGCTCTCCTGAATACAGAATGCATCTGCATCCACTTCATGGAAGAAATCCAGAAATCCTTTTGTAACACAGGCGCGAAGACCATTGACATTCCACGAAATAAATCTTTTCTTCATAGCTTATGTTCCTCTCTCGTGTCAGGCGGATCCTCACGATCCGCACCGTTGTTTTCTAAAATCGACTCTTCGATTATTTTGTCACGCTTGACATCCTAACACAAAAAAAGAGGACAGACAACTGTCCTCTGCAAAAATACTCCCTGTTCTCTGCGCTTTATGCGAACTCTGCCATTACCTGATGAAGGGCTGCAGAGCTGCTGCTGTGGATGCGGACCGTCGGAATATCCAGACGTTTCGCCTCCTGACATGCGCTGTTCACCATCTTATGCGATACGGTATTCGTAAAAAGGATCAGCAGATCCGGACATCCGATATTTTTTCGAAAACCGCCTTTTTCCTTGGTAAATACTTTCGCTTTCCAGCCGTACTGTTTACAGATCTCCTGATATCTGCCTTCCATTCTCTCATTGCCGCCAACGATTACAACGCTCATATTTATACCTCCCTAATTTAGGTTAGTTTCAGCTAATTCATGTTTATAAGATAACACAGGCTTTCGCCTGTGTCAATACCCGACTGAAAAAGTCTGAATTAATTTTTTGCCATCAGCGCAAGTGCTGTCCGAAGCTCCTCCACCGGTATCTGCCCCGGCGCAGATGCTTTTCCGACAGTTCCGAAGGTCAGTGCAGAGCCGAACACTTCTCCGCAGAGCCTGCTCAGCATTCCGACCGGTCCCATGGACATCGTAATGATCGGAACCTTCGCATAGCGCTCCTTCATCACCCAGGTGGCATGGAGCAGTCGCAGCAGATCCTCCTCGTCTTTCGGCATCACAGCGATCTTTGCGATATCCATTCCGAGCTCCTGCATTCTGCAGAGGCGCGCAAGGATCTCCTCCTCCGCAGGAGTCGCAGAGAAATCATGGCTGGAACCGACCACTTTCACTCCGTGCTGCTTTGCAGCCTCCACCAGTGCAGTCACAATGTCCTCTCCGAGAAACAGCTGTACATCGATCGCATCCGCCATACCCGTCTCCAGGATCTTCTGATACATTACCGTATATTCCGCAGGGCTGATCGCACGCTCTCCTCCCTCTTCCTTCGTCCGGAAGGTCACCAACAGCGGAGTCTCTTCGAGAGCCTTCCTCAATGCCGGCAGAATTTCCAGCATCTCCTCCACACTCTGCAGAAAGTCAATGCGCCACTCCACCAGATCCGGAATATGTTTTTTTATTTCCTGTGCAGATCCAAGGATCTCCTCTCTGTCTCTGCCTACGATCGGAACACAGATCTTCGGTCTTCCCGTGCCAAGTGTCAGATTTCGGATAGTTGCTGTTGGATTCATCAAGATGCCCTCCGTGATTGTCATAATATGCAAAAAACCGAGAATACTAAAAGTATTCTCGGTCTTAAGAGCAGGGGATGAGAGAATCGAACTCCCGCTAAAAGTTTTGGAGACTTCTGTCATACCATTTGACCAATCCCCTTTGCGTTGCTCACTCGTCTTTTATATCACAGCATCCCCTGCATGTCAAGTCTTTTTTGTATTCCTACTGAAAATACTTTTCTTTTACTTCCTCTAACGGGAAACTTTCTCCGGTCCAGAGCTCGAACGCTGCCGCACCCTGATACAGAAGCATGTACAGTCCGTTAAAAGTCCTGCAGCCCCGTTCTCTTGCCTCTGCAAGCAGTCTGGTCTCTCTCGGATTGTAGATCACATCAGAAACGATCAGATCCTCGCGAAGCATCCTCGGATCTCTGATCGGACTGCTGTCCTCATGCGATGCCATGCCCACGCTCGTTGCATTTGTCAGGATCACGCTCTCTTTGAGCTGTCCGGCGAGTGCATCCGCATCCTCCAGATCACAGAGTGTCACCTTGCAGTCTGTGTCCTGATTCAGCTTTGCAGCAAGCTGCTCTGCCCTGCCCCAGGAGCGTCCTTTCCGGTTAAACAGTGCGATCTCTGACACACCGTCCAGTGCCGCCTGCACTGCGATCGCCGTTGCGGCTCCGCCGGCTCCGAGCAGTGTCATCTTCTGGCCAAGAATATCATAGCCGTTTTCTTTTACAGACCTCATATATCCGATGCCGTCGGTATTATGTCCGATCAGACGCCCGTCCTCGATGACCACGGTATTTACCGCTCCGATCAGTCTGGCTGCGTCAGACAGCTCATCTGCGAGTTCTGCCATGCGGATCTTATCCGGCATCGTACAGTTAAAGCCTCTCGCACCGAGCAGCTTTAAGGCAGATACCGCCTCCTCCATCTCATGCTCGCTGATATCAAAGCAGAGATAGGCATAGTCCAGTCCCCGCAGACGAAAGGCCTCATTGTGCATCAGCGGTGAGATGCTGTGGCTGACCGGGCTGCCCAGCAGACAGATCAGTCCTGTTTTTCCGCTTATCTCCTGTATTTTCATGAAAACATCTCCTCAAAGCTTTCTGTTCTGCTCTCCATCAGATACTGCACCGCCTCACGCACGGTTTTCAGACCGACAACGCGGATCCCTGCGGTCCCCGACAGAGATTTCAGCGACACCTCCGGCAGCAGCACGGTCTCGAAGCCAAGCTTCTTTGCCTCCTGAACACGCTGCTGTGCCATGCTGACAGAACGGATCTCTCCGCTCAGTCCGACTTCCCCGAATGCGATCGTCTTTTCATCGATCACAATATCCCGATAGCTGGATACCAGCGCAAGCACCAGTCCAAGGTCGATCGCGGGCTCCGTCATGCGGATACCGCCCGCAATGTTCACATACACATCACAGGACGACAGATGCAGGCCAGCGCGCTTCTCCAGCACTGCCAGAAGCAGGTTCACACGGTTAAAATCGGTTCCCGCCGTGGTTCGTCTCGGCATCGGCAGATTGGTCTCGCAGACCAGTGCCTGTACCTCGATCAGAATCGGTCGGCTTCCTTCCATAGAGCAGGCAACGATGGAACCTGAAGTATTGATCGGCTTTCCGTCCAGCATGTATTCTGACGGATTACTGACCTCATGCAGTCCGTCCTGCCGCATCTCAAAAACTCCGATCTCATTTGTAGAGCCGAAACGATTTTTGACACCTCTTAAAATACGGTAGGAGGCATGACGGTCTCCCTCGAAATAGAGCACGGTATCCACCATATGCTCCAGCACACGCGGGCCGGCAACCACGCCCTCCTTGGTCACATGACCTACCAGAAAGATCGATACACCGCTGCCCTTTGCGAGCTGCATAAACACATTTGTGGATTCTCTCACCTGTGCCACACTGCCCGGTGCGGAGGAGATCTCCTCATGGTACATCGTCTGTATCGAATCGATCACCGCAAAATCCGGCTTCTCGCGCTCGATATTCTCGCGCACCAGCTCCAGATTTGTCTCACAGAGGATGAAGAACTGATCCTGAAAGTCTCCGATTCTCTCCGCACGCAGCTTGATCTGACGGGCAGACTCCTCTCCGGAGACATAGAGCACCTTTTTCCCCTGACTGCAGAGTTCTCTGCATACCTGCAGCAGCAGGGTGGACTTTCCGATACCCGGGTCACCGCCGACTAAAAGCAGAGAGCCGGCAACAATGCCGCCTCCCAGCACACGATCCAGTTCAGCAAAGCCGGAGCTGACCCGCTCTTTTTCATTTGTCTCGATTCCGGACAGCTTCAGTGGTACGGAGCGTTCTCCCACCCTCTGCAGTCTGCCGGAGGATTTTGTTTTTTTGACTACCGGCTCCTCCGTAAAGGTATTCCACTCACGGCAGGCCGGGCACTGTCCCTGCCACTTCGGCGACTCATAGCCGCAGCTCTGGCAGAAAAAAGCGGTCGTTTTTGCTTTTGCCATAAATTATCTCTCGATCTTAACCTGTACTTTTCTGCCCTCTTCGAGCTCAACACCGATCGTAAGCTTTCCGCCAAGATTGGTTGTCATCTTGCCGGTGTTCTCGCCGTTGATCACTACTGCATACTCACTCTCCGGTTCCAGCTCCAGTGTGATCTGTGCATCCTTATCTCCCTCTACTGTGAAGGAAACTCCGTTCGTATCTGCAATCAGACCGGTCACTGCCGTTCCCGGCACTGATTCATAGACAAAGAGTTCATTTCTCTCCAGCTTTGTGATCTCAGCAAAGGTCTTTACCTTATAGATATCCCCGTTCACCTCAAAATCAGATACCTTTGTCTTCTTTGCCAGCTCATAATTTCCAAAGCTGATGCTGCCGTCTGCCTCTTTTCTGATTAACTCCTGAACCACTGCCATGATTGGCTCCTCCTTTTTATCCTTTATCCTTAGTATAGAATGATACTCATATATACTACGGTATTATCACCGTAATTATAACAGATTCCTGCCTCCTCCGCCATCTTTATCACAACAATTCCGTGACTTTCCATCGATGACAGCCGTTCCTTCGGATGCCGGCACGGTGCATCTGGACAGCTGCAGTGCTCACAGAGCGTGCAGCCGGTCGACAGAACCAAAAATTCCATTTCCTTGAACTGTTCCTTCAGTTCGTTTCGGATCTGTCTGGTGATGTCCTCATGCTGGTGCTTGACCTTCAGACAGGCCTCCTTGCTCCATGCGTCCTCGGTCTCCGTCACTGTGGAAAACAGGCAGTATCTCTGATATCGTCTGCATTTCTCTGTCAGTTCCGGCACTTCTCCGCAGTAGGGCGGACATGCCCAGCAGTTTCCGTATCTCTCACACTCATTCTCGCAGATATATCTGACTTTCTCCGAAAACGGGATCCGTGCCACATCTCCAAAGCTGTATTCACAGATCGGGAACTGTGTCAGCACCTCCTCGATCTGCTGCTGAATTCTGTCTTCACTCATGATTTCACCTTAAACCGGATCCGGTCATCTTTCATAGAAACATTGACCACATCCCCCTGATGAACATTTCCTTCAAGAATCTCCTCTGCCAGAGCATCCTCCAGTCGGTTCTGGATCGCTCTCTTCAGAGGCCTCGCACCGTATTTTGCGTCGAACGCTTTCTCCGCAATGGATTTCTTCACCGCATCCTGTATGCGGAGCGTGATGTTCATCTGCTCTCTGCATCGTTTTTCAAACTCTTTCAGCAGAAGTGCGGTGATCTTTTCGATCTCCTCCATGCCGAGTGCGTGGAAAACTATGATATCGTCGATACGGTTGATAAATTCCGGTTTAAAGGTTCTGCGCACTTCCTCCATCACACTGTTTTTCATGCGCTGATAATCCGCTGACGCATCCTCCACCGCCATGAATCCAAGCTTCTTCGGCTCCATGATCGACTTTGCACCTGCATTGGAGGTCATGATCAGGATCGTGTTCTTGAAATCCACTTTTCTGCCCTGTGCATCAGTGATATGACCATCATCCAGCACCTGAAGAAGAATATTGAACACATCCGGATGCGCTTTTTCGATCTCATCAAAGAGGATCACTGAGTAAGGATTTCTTCTGACCTTCTCACTGAGCTGTCCGCCTTCCTCATAGCCGACATATCCCGGCGGAGAACCGACCAGCTTTGAGACACTGTGCTTCTCCATATATTCAGACATATCCACGCGGATCATAGACTGTTCTGTGCCGAATACGACCTCAGAGAGTACCTTGGAAAGCTCCGTCTTTCCGACACCTGTCGGTCCGAGGAACAGGAAGGAACCGATCGGACGTTTCGGATCCTTCAGGCCGACTCTGCCTCGCTTGACCGCCTTGGACACTGCTTTGACTGCCTCATCCTGACCGATCACACGCTTTTCCAGAGTCTCCTCCAGTCTGCGCAGTCTCTTCGACTCTTTTTCAGCCAGACGCTGTACCGGAATGCCGGTACGGACTGCAACGATCTCTGCGATATCTTCTTCACTCACCGACTGTTTTTTCTTTTTCAGTCTGCGCTCCGCTCTCTGCAGTGCAGACTCGTATTTTGCAGTCAGTTCTTCCTGAAGCTGATTTTTCTGCTGAGCCTTATCCCAGTCTCCTTCAAAGATCGCCTGTTCTCTCTCTGCTGAGAGCTGCTCGATCTCCGCCTTCAGCTCCTCATTTTCTTCTGAGACCTGTGTTCCGAGCAGCTGCTTTCTTGCTGCTGCCTCATCGATCAGATCGATCGCCTTGTCCGGAAGAAAACGGTCACTGATATAGCGTGCTGAATAGCTGACCGCGGCCTCGACTGCCTCATCACTGATCGCCACATGATGGTGTTCTTCATAGGCACTGCGAAGTCCGTAAAGGATGCTGACTGCCTCCTCCTCTGTCGGCTCCTCGACCATCACAGACTGGAACCTGCGCTCAAGTGCAGGATCTTTCTCAATATGCTTGCGGTACTCCTCGATCGTGGTCGCACCGATCAGCTGCAGCTCTCCTCTTGAAAGTGCCGGCTTCATGATATTGGATGCATCCATCGCGCCTTCTGCACCGCCCGCACCGATGATCGTGTGCAGCTCATCGATAAAGAGCAGCACATCTTCTCTGCCGGACACTTCCGAGATCACCTTTTTGATGCGTTCCTCAAACTCACCGCGGTATTTGGAACCTGCGACCATGCTGGCCATATCCAGGGTATAGATCTGCTTGTTCTTAATGATCTCAGGTACATTTCCTGAGACGATTCTCTGTGCCAGTCCCTCCACGATCGCGGTCTTGCCGACACCGGCCTCACCGATCAGACAGGGGTTGTTCTTCGTACGACGGCTGAGGATCTGTATCACTCTGCCGATCTCCTGATCTCTGCCGATCACCGGGTCAAGCTTTCCCTTTGCTGCCTGTTCTGTCAGGTTCAGACTGTATTTTTTCAGCATGGCACCGTCATTTGATGCTGCCGTGCTGCCTGATGCCTGTGCGGAATATTCCTGATAGCGGTCCTCCGTCAGATTCAGGCTGTCCAAAACGGCAAGAAATACTTTCTGTACCGGCACTCCCATGGTATGAAGCAGCCGTGTCGCCACTGCATCCGTATCTTTCAGCAGTGCGAGCAGCAGATGCTCTGTGCCGATCGCTGCCTGGCCGAAGAATGCCGCCTCTGTCTCCGCCTGACTCAAAATTGCCTCTGCACGCGGGGAATACTTTGGTTTTCCCTGCAGTACAGTCTGCTCCTCCGGAACGATCAGATCTCTGATCAGTCCAGACAGTTTTTCCTCATCCACATGGTTATCCCGGAGGATCGCAGCTGCCATGCCTCTGCCTTCACGCAGCAGACCTGCGAGCAGATGCTCTGATCCGATATAACCCTGTCCGTATCGCACAGCGGACTTTTCAGCCAGCTTTAATGCGGTTTTTACCTGTTCTGTATATTGCATGTTCTGTATATTATCCTTTCCTGATGCATATGTTGCATCTTACATCTGCGGCTGCAGTTCGTCAAGCAGCTCGTCCACCAGAGCATGGATCTCTTCCCTGCTGATCTCCTGACAACAGGCGCCTGCCAGCAGAACTCTGAATTCTGCTCTCAGTTCCTCGATCGCCCGGACCTTGTCCGCACTGAGTGCAACCACTGCACCTCTCCGCCGGTCCAGCTGCAGATAGCCCTCTCTGCGCAGTAGCGCATAGGCTTTGTTTACCGTATGCATGTTTATACCGATATCCTCCGCCAGCTGACGCACAGAAGGAAGGGTATCTCCTTCCTGCAGTTCCGACATTGCGATCCGGAGGATGATCTGATTGCGAAGCTGCATATATAAAGCCTCATCGCTCTGAAAATTCATCTCTATCAACATCTGATCACTTCCGTTTCTTTTTGTTATACGGAGTATAGCACACAGCTTTTAAAAAATCCACTGTAAAGCAAAAAAACGTCCACCGGACGTTCTCTTTGCTTGTCGCGGTGCTCCTCGAATGCTTGTGCACGCACAGCATTCTCATCGCTACTCGCGCAAAAAAAGGCCTCTCCCTGAACCTTTCAGGGAAAGACCTTCTGCATCTGTTTTTACAGATCGATCATATCAACGTCAACATCCTGCTCCGGAATGCTGCTCTTCATGACCTCATCCTGTACATTCGCCGGTGCCGGCTGCTGTACCGGTGCCTGCTGCGGCTGCTGGTAGATCGGCTGCTC
>JAUNAF010000097.1 GCA_030527715.1 Eubacteriales bacterium | reverse complement strand
GCCCCTTTGGAGGGGCAAAATCAAACCACCAGTTGAACTGGTGGTTGATGACTAGTTAAAAAAATAAAACAGGAGCAGCTGCAAAATAGATGATCAGATGCATCTATGGAGCAGCGGCTCCTGTTTTTTTGTCCATGATACGCAGTCCAGCCGCGAATGCACTAAATAACGAGTTTTTACATTCATTTTAGTGCAAATTTTGAGTGGATCAACAGCCAATTGCACAAAAACAAGAAAAATGTGAGATTATTCATGCACATTTATCTGACAAACGACTGTATTGTGCACGAAAATAAAATAAAAAAGGAAATTTTCGTGCATTCCGTCTGAAAACCGGCTGTTTTATGCACTAATACAAGAAGAAAAAGATGTTTTTCTTGCATGCTCCACGAGCATCTGACGCACTTCCGGATATTCGCCGAGGCCGCTTAAGACAGCTTCTGCAGGCATGCCCTCTTTTTCTATGACTCGTACCCAGGAATCTTCGTCGCCGCCGCCGATATCATTGTTTGCATGGTCTCCGGCCACGATCATCAGCGGTGTCAGCACGACTTTGACAGGGGCTGTGGTTCTGAGGACTTGCAGGATATCCTCTCTGGAAGGAGTGCCTTCCACGGTTCCGATGTGAATATTCGGATGTTCCAGATCCTTGAATCTGCGGTCAAGTTCTCCGTAAACACGGTTTGCCTCATGGGTGCTGCCGTGTCCGACGAGCACCAGGGCTTCCTTCTGGGAGAGATAGGAAAATCTGTCAGCCAGGATCTGGCAGATCTGATCCATATCTGAGAGATCATAGAGCAGCGGTGCACCGAAACAGACACTCTCGAAGGAGGATGCTTTTGCGTTGACACAGTCTTTCATATGATCATTCTCGATTCCGTCCAGAACGTGGGTGGGCTGAACAAGAAGGTCGGTGATGCCGTCACGGATCATGGCATCGACAGCCTCAGCTACCGTAGGAATCAGAAGATTCTCTGTTTTAGCGACCTTTCTGATCAGCATTCCGCTGGTCCAGGCATGGTAGAAGCTGCGGTCAGGAAAGGCAGCCTGCAGATCCTGCTCAATGGCATCGATCGTTTTTCTGCGTGTATCCGGGTAACTGGTGCCAAAGCTGACGACCAGCAGAGCTTTTTTAGTGTTCGACATGGTTTTCTTCCTTTCTGAACGGACAGGCAAGATGAATCATCTGCTCAATGGTTTCATGCAGAAGCTGAGCAGTGGGAGTATCCGCCGCCTTGTAGTACATTTCCTTGCCTTCCCGCCGGCTGACGATCAGACCGGAGGTTTTCAGCAGACGCAGATGATGAGAGACTGCCGGGCTGCTCATCTCGACGATGGAAGAAATATTGATGACACATTCCTCACAATGGCAAAGCAGCCAGAAAATACGGATGCGGCTGGTGTCTCCGAGCAGTTTAAATACGTCAGAGGCGGCCTGAAATTCCGTGGTCTGCGGCATATTTTCCAGATAGTCTGCCGTTTCCTGATGATGGTTGTGTGGAAGGTTCAGCGTACTCATAAAATCACCTTTTCTCTTTCTTTCGAAATATCAGTTCTTATATCTTAACAAAGCCTGAGGGATTCGGCAATAATGAAACATGGTTTTACTCATTTTTCGGATCAGATTTGAGAAAATCAGTTTACTTTTCCGGGAAAATATTATAACATAAGTTCGGTTATGTTTAATCAGCAATACAAGAAAAGGAGAATTGAAGATGAATCTTTCACCACTTCAGAAGGCAAGATATGAGTATGCTCCGAAGCTTCCGGGTATGCTCAGAAACGGTATCGCAGAGATCTGTGTTAAGGAAGGCGAGGAGACACAGAGTGTAGCAGATCAGGAGAAGATCAAAGCACTCTTCCCGAATACCTATGGCAAGAAGGAGATCACATTCCAGAAGGGTGAGAATACCTCTGAGGCTAAAAAGCAGGTAGTAGGTGTTATCCTTTCCGGCGGACAGGCTCCGGGCGGACATAACGTTGTATGCGGTCTTTATGATGCATTAAAGGCAACTAACAAGGAGAACGTACTTTACGGCTTCAAGAAGGGCCCGAGCGGACTGCTTGAGGATGATTATCTGATCTTCGATGATGAGTATATTGATCAGTACAGAAATACCGGCGGATTTGATATCATCGGTTCCGGTAGAACAAAGCTTGAGACCGAGGAGCAGTTTGCAGTAGCAGCTGAGGTCTGCAAGAAGCATGGTATCACTGCTATCGTTATCATCGGCGGTGATGATTCCAATACAAACGCAGCTGTACTGGCTGAGTATTTTGCAGCACACAACACCGGCGTACAGGTAATCGGATGCCCGAAGACCATCGACGGCGACTTAAAGAACGAGGATATCGAGTGCTCCTTCGGTTTTGATACCGCTACCAAGACCTACAGTGAGCTGATCGGTAACATTGAGAGAGATGCTAACTCTGCAAAGAAGTACTGGCATTTCATCAAGGTTATGGGACGTTCCGCTTCTCACGTAGCACTGGAGTGTGCACTTGAGACACAGCCGAACATCTGCCTGATCTCTGAGGAAGTTGCAGCTAAGAAGATGTCTCTTTCCCAGATCGCAGATTACATCGCTGATTCCGTAGAGAAGAGAGCAGCAAAGGGCATGAACTTTGGTGTTGCTGTCATCCCGGAGGGTGTTGTTGAGTTCGTTCCGGAGTTCTCTGTTCTGATCCAGGAGATCAACGAGCTTCTTGCAGGAAGCAAGGCTGATGAGTTCAATGCACTTGCAAACTGGAAAGAGAAGTATGCATTTATCGAGAATGGTCTGAGCGCAGATTCCATGGCTGTATTCGCTATTCTGCCGGAGGCTATTCAGCAGCAGCTCTTCCTTGAGAGAGACCCGCACGGAAACGTACAGGTATCCCTGATCGAGTCTGAGAAGCTGTTTGCAGCACTGGTTAAGGATAAGCTGGAGGAGCGCAGAGCAGCAGGCACTTACAATGGTAAGTTCTCTACCCTGAGCCACTTCTTCGGATATGAAGGAAGATGTGCATTCCCGTCTAACTTCGATGCAGACTACTGCTATTCTCTTGGATACAATGCATTCATGCTGATCCAGTACGGCTACAACGGATATCTGTCCAAGGTATCTAACCTGTCCAAGCCGGCTGAGGAGTGGGTAGCAGGCGGTATGCCGATCACCAAGATGATGAACATGGAGAGAAGACACGGCGAGGATAAGCCGGTTATCAAGAAGGCTCTGGTTGAGCTGGATGGCAAGCCGTTCAAGTACTTCGAGGCACACAGAGCACAGTGGGCAGAAGAGACCTGCTTCACCTTCCCGGGTGCGATCCAGTACTACGGACCGGCTGAGGTTTGTGATCTGACCACCAGAACTCTGGCACTGGAGAAGGCTGAGTAATCCGTTTTTACTTTGACATTAAGAGAGGATCCTGCGGTTGCAGGATCCTTTTTTAACAAAACAGGAAAGATGAATGAAACTATGAATGAAAAGAAATTTGACTATCGGATCGTGACGGATCCGGAGATTTTCAGAGAGAATCAGCTTCCGGCACATTCAGATCATATGTTTTACCGCAAGGAAGATCCGAAGGATCTTGAGAAGAGCGATTTTCGCTATGATCTGAACGGCCTCTGGAAATTCAGCTATGCGGACAACTATGCATCTGCCATTCCGGATTTTGAGGCAGACGGATTTGACTGCCACGCCTGGAAGGACATCCGTGTGCCGGGACATATTCAGCTGCAGGGATACGGCGTCTATGGATATGCAAATATGCAGTATCCGTGGGATGGTCATGAGGAGATCCGCCCGGGACAGATCCCGGAGAGATACAATCCGGTGGCATCCTACGTAAAATATTTTACACTTCCGCAGGAGCTGGAGAATAAGCCGGTATATATCTGCTTTGAGGGAGCGGAGAGCGGCCTGGCACTCTGGCTGAACGGCCACTATGTGGGCTATGCGGAGGATACGTTTACACCGTCAGAGTTTGATCTGACTCCGTATCTGCGCAGCGGTGAGAATAAGCTGGCAGCGCAGGTATTTCACTGGACTGCGGGAAGCTGGCTGGAAGATCAGGATTTCTTCCGCTTTTCAGGATTTTTCCGTGATGTCTATCTCTATACGATCCCGGAAGTACATGTGAGAGATCTGAAGGTTCGCACAGAGCTGAACGAAACCTTCACAGAAGGTCTGCTGAAGCTCGGATTTGAGCTTACCGCACCGGGACAGGTTCGCATCTGTCTGCTGGATCAGGGAAACTGTGTGGCAGAGACCGAGCAGAAGCTTGAGACACGGCAGGAGGTACCGCTTGCTGTCGCAGATCCGAAACTCTGGAGTGCAGAGAAGCCGCATCTGTATGATCTGAGAATCGAAGTGTGCAGCCCGAAAGGGGAATGGCAGGAGTGTGTGTGCGAGAAGGTCGGCTTCCGGAAGTTTGAGATCCGCGATGCGATCATGCATCTGAACGGTCAGAGAATCGTATTCAACGGTGTCAACCGTCATGATTTCAATGTGCAGAGCGGCAGATGTGTCTCAAAAGAGGACATTCTGAAGGATCTGCTCACCATGAAGCAGAATAATATCAACGCGGTGAGAACCTGTCATTATCCGAATCAGACCTATCTCTATCAGATGTGTGACCGCCTTGGGCTCTATGTTATCGATGAGACCAATATCGAGACCCACGGTCTCTGGGATGCGATCGAGAGCGGACAGGAGGAACTTTCCTTCGCGGTTCCGGGAGACCGTAAGGAATATCTGGAGCTGATCTGTGACCGTGGAAACAGCATGATCCAGAGAGATAAGAATCATGCATCGATCCTGATCTGGTCTCTCGGAAATGAGGCCTACGGCGGAAGTGATTTCCTCAAGATGACAGAGCTGTTCCATAAGCTGGACGACAGCCGTCCGGTACACTATGAGAGTGTTGCCCGTGATCCGCGCTATCCGGAAACCACGGATATCACCAGCACGATGTACACGACTGCGGCAGACATCCGCAGCTGGCTGAGCGAGCACAGAGACAAGCCGTATATTCTCTGTGAATATTCCCATGCAATGGGCAATTCCTGCGGTGCACTGCACAAATACACGGAGTATGCCTGGGAGGAGCCGCTTTATCAGGGCGGATTTATCTGGGATTATATCGATCAGTCCATGACGCTGAAGGACCGTTACGGAAGAAGCTATCAGGGCTATGGCGGAGACTTTGGCGAGCGCCCGTGTGATTACAATTTCAGCGGAAACGGCATCGTATACGGAGAGCACCGCGATCCGTCACCGAAGATGCAGGAGGTAAAGACCTGCTATCAGAATGCAGCGATAGAATTCCTTCCGGAAGAGGATCATGAGCTGAAGATCCGCATCACCAACCGTCATCTGTTTACAGACCTCAAGGAATATGATGCAGAAGTGACTGTGGCATGCGAGGGTCAGACTGTGGAAACAGCCCTGCTCACACTGTCCTGCGCGCCGCTGCAGACAGAGACCGTGATCCTGCCGGTTCAGGTGCCGGAGAATGCCGGTGAATATACAGTAACGATTTCCCTGAAACTTGCGGAGGACACAGCCTGGGCAGCAAAGGGACATGAGATCGCCTGGGGTCAGACCGTGATCCGCAGAGAGGTGAAGCAGAGTACAGCAGTTCAGAAGGCGGCAGATCAGAGTGCAGCGGGCTGCAGAAAGCCGGAGATCGTTTACGGCTGGCACAATATCGGTGTGCGCGGTGAAGGATTCGAGGTACTCTTTTCAAAGATCCACGGTGGACTTGCTTCCTACGTTTACGGTGGCAGAGAGATGTTCAATGATCTTCCGAAGCCGAACTTCTGGCGTGCCCCGACCGACAATGATGTCGCAAATCTGCTGGCTTTCCGCAGCGGACAGTGGAAGGCTGCCGGTCAGTATGCCACAGTGAAAACAGAGGCAGGAAGAGGCATGACGATCTGCACTGCCGAGGAGACCGATCAGAGTGTAAAAGTTACCTACATCTATCATCTTCCGGTAATTCCGGCGACAGACTGCATCGTCTGCTATGAAGTGTTCGGCGATGGAAGAGTTGAGGTCACCAGTACACTTCCTGCAAGCGCAGAAGTTGGACAGCTTCCGGAATTCTCGATGATGATGAGCATGGATGCTGACTATCATCATCTGACCTGGTATGGTTTCGGTCCGGAGGAGACCTATCTGGATCGCTGCCATGCAAAGCTCGGAGTTTACAGCAATGATGTGAAAGACAATATGGCCAAGTATCTCCGCCCGCAGGAATGCGGAAATCATATGGGTGTCAGAAGAGCAGCTATCACAGATGATCAGGGCCGCGGACTGAGTTTTGAAGTGAATGAGCTTCAGTTCTCAGCACTTCCGTATGCACCGCAGATGCTTGAGAATGCGAGACATCCGCAGGAACTGCCGGAGGTTCTGAATACCTATATCAGAATCGGAATGCAGCAGGGAGTCGGCGGAGACGATACCTGGGGAGCACCGGTACATCCGGAATATCTGCTGGATAACAGCAGACCGCTGAGTATACGGTTCAGCTTTAAAGGAATCTGACCGTATAAAGCAAGATAATGCAGCATAATAATAGAAGTCAGGCTTGAAAAGGAGAGACAGCAATGTTAAATGAGAGAATGGTTGGTCTCGGAAGTCAGCGTTCCGTGATCCGTGAACTGTTTGAGTTCGGTAAAATTCGTAAGGCTGAGGTTGGTGAGGAGAATGTCTATGACTTTTCTCTGGGAAATCCGAGTGTTCCGGCACCGGAGGCGGTCAATGAGACTGCTGTGAAGCTGATCAATGAGCTTGATCCGGTAGTTCTGCATGGATACACCAGCGCACAGGGAGATGCGGGAGTGCGCCAGCTTCTGGCAGAATCCATCAACCGCCGTTTCGATATCAACTGTACAGCAGACCAGCTCTACGTTACGGTTGGAGCAGCGGCTGCACTCTGCTGCTGCCTGACAGCAGTCTGCAATCCGGGGGATGAGGTGGTGGTATTCGCACCGTTCTTCCCGGAGTATAAGGTATTTATCGAATCCGCAGGCGCAGTTATGCGCATGATACCGGCGGATATTGAGGCATTCCAGATCGACTTTGCAGCTTTCGAGGCAGCGATCAATGAGAAGACCAAGGCCGTGATCGTAAATTCACCGAACAATCCGAGCGGTGCAGTCTACTCCGAGGAGACGATCAAAAAGCTCTCTGCGATTCTGTCAGCGAAGTCCGCTGAATACGGGGAACCGATCTATCTGATCACAGATGAACCGTACAGGGAGATCTCTTTTAAGAATACGGTCGTTCCGTATGTACCGAAATACTATGACAATACGCTGGTATGCTATTCCTGGTCAAAGTCTCTGTCACTTCCGGGAGAGCGGCTTGGCTATGTGCTGGTTCCGGAAAAAGTGGAAGATCGTGCGTTAGTATATGCAGCAGTGGCAGGCGCAGGACGTTCTCTTGGCTATGTAAATGCACCGGGACTTTTCCAGCGTGTCTGCGCAATGTGTGCGGATCTGACATCAGACATCTCTATCTATGAGACAAACAAGGAAATACTGGTGAAGGGACTTCGAGAGATGGGTTATCACGTAGTTGAGCCAGGTGGAACCTTCTATATGTTCCCGCGCACCCTGATCGAAGATGATATCGCATTCTGCGAGAAGGCAAAGGATTTCAATCTGCTGATCGTGCCGGGAAGCGGCTTTGGCTGCCCGGGACACTTCCGCATTTCCTACTGCGTACAGACAGAGATGGTAGAGAGATCACTGGCGGCATTCCAGCAGCTTGCGGATTTTTATAAGAAAAATTGACCTGAAATTCAAATTTTGCTCTGAGGTCAACGTTTTTCGGGGAATTAATTG
>JAUNAF010000096.1 GCA_030527715.1 Eubacteriales bacterium | reverse complement strand
AGTGTTCGAATTGCTCCGCCTCCCTGACTAAGAAACTGTTTTTTCACAGCTCCTTCTTCAATATGACTCGCGATACGATACGCAATCCGAGTAGTATATTGACCCAGATTTCAATTTCGAATTCTGGGTCAAGCATTTTCGGGCATTTTATTGACCTGGATTTCAATTTCGAATTCTGGGTCAAGGCTTTTCCGGTATTTTATTGACCTGGATTCTATTTTTCAATTTTAGGTCAATTTCCCGGCCGATTTTTCTTGACCTGGATTCTATTTTTCAATTTCAGGTCAATTTCCCGGCTGATTTTTCTTGACCTGGAGTTCAATTTTCAATTTCAGGTCAATTTCATCATTAATTCAGAAAAAGAAAACATCAGCCCCTTCTCATCTGTCTCCTACCACTGAGTAAGACTCAGATAAAGCTCACGATACTGATTTGCGGAATTCTCCCAGGAAACATCTTTTTCCATGTCTCTGCGAACCATGTCATCCCACTTCTCTTTTTCTGTAAAGTAGCACTCTTTCGCGCGATTGATCGCATCGAGCAGCAGTCCTGCCTCATAGCGGTCAAATGTGAATCCGTTGCCCCAGTTCTCATATTTGTTATACGGCTCTACCGTATCCTTCAGACCGCCGGTCTCACGGACGATCGGAACGGTACCATAGTGCATCGCATTGAGCTGAGTCAGTCCGCACGGCTCAAATCTGGACGGAACAAGAAGTGCATCCACGCCGGCATAAATGCGGTGTGCTCTCGCCTCATCGTACTGAATACATCCGCTGAAACGTCCCTTGTAGATCTGCTCATAATAACGGAATGCATCCTCATACCACGGATCACCGGTTCCCAGAACCACAACCTCTGTAAACTCATCCATGATCTGATGTACTACAGCATTTACCAGATCCAGACCCTTCTGATCTGTCAGTCTGGAGATCAGTCCGATCACAAAGCGGTCTTCATCCTCCTCCAGACCAAGCTCCTTCTGAAGCGCCAGTTTGTTCTTTTTCTTCTTTTTCAATACATCCTTCACGGTGTAAGGATAGACAACTGCAGGATCCTTTGCCGGATTCCACATATCATAGTCGATACCGTTTACGATACCGGAAAGTCTGCCGCTGTGATAGCGCAGATGTGCATCCAGATTCTCTCCGTACTCCCAGGTCTGGATCTCACCTGCATAGGTGCCGCTCACGGTAGTAATGCGGTCTGCATATGCGATGCCGCCCTTGAGCATATTTGCATCCACAAAGTTCTGCTTCATGCAGTTGTGATCAAATGCCTCATCCGGGAGTCCGGTCCAGTAACGGATCGTCGGAATATTGTAGATACCCTGGAAACGAAGGTTGTGGATCGTCATGATCGTCTTCGCACCGCCGACTCTGGAGCCGGCAAACAGGGTGCGCAGATATACCGGAACCAGGGCTGCCTGCCAGTCATGGCAGTGGATGATATCCGGGATCCAGTCCATGAAGTTCAGGGCTGCCAGAGCTGCCTTTGCAAAATAGCAGAACTTCGGAATATCATCTACCAGACTGTAGTATGGCTTCGGACCTGAGAAAAACTCCTGATTATCAATGAAATCATACACTACGCCGTCATGAATATATTCCATGATTCCGACATAGTACTCGCGGCCGGTCTCTCCAAGACCCATATAAAACTCTCCGCGGTAAACCATCTTCTCCTGATACTTCCAGGGAATACACTCATATCGCGGCAAAATAACACGTACATCACAATTCTGCTTTGCTAACACACGCGGCAGCGCATACATAACATCCCCGAGTCCGCCCGTCTTGACAAACGGATGACACTCTGAGCCGATGAATGCAATACTGCGGCGAGGCTTATCGCTGTAATCGATTTTTTCTGGCATAGCCGGCAATCCTCCTGTTATCTGAAAATTTTTAGCCGTTCTTTTAGATACGTAATTATATTATACACAAAATGCATCGTTATCACAATATTTTCTGCTCACTTTTCACAAGTGCACAATACATGACCGCGATCACCTCCAGGATCTCATCCGGAAAGTCGAAATCCGGCGTATGCAGTGCGGGATGTTCTCTGCCGGAACCCACATAAAAGATTGCCCCCGGTACCTCTTTGGTAAATCTTCCGAAGTCCTCCGAGGCACGGAACGGTTCTTCCAGATCCTGCAGTTTTATGCCTGCCTGTTCTGCTGCATTTCTGACTTTTTCCACGGATTCACGGTGATTGAAGCAGTCTTCGAAAGCGTCCTCGTACTGCACTGACCATTTCAGCCCGTATACTGCCGCCTTCTGCTCTGCCATCTGTTCGATATGCCTGATCAGATCCGCAAGTTCTTCTCCGTTTTCGCCGCGAACCGTCAGAAGCAGCTCACCCTCGCCGGCACCGGTGCCGAAGGCATGCTCGCCGACCCGGATCCCGATGATCGTGATCAGAGTCAGTCCCTGATACTTCTGTGCTGCACGCAGCTTTTCCAGCTCTACAACCATTTCCGAGATCGCATAGGCCGGATTTCGTCCATCTTCCGGATAGCAGGCATGGCTGCGCAGTCCCTGAAAGGAAATGGTCATTCCGGTCGAAGCATACTGGACGACGCCCTCTGCGACAGCGACTGCGCCGAGTTCCAGCCCCGGCATATTGTGAACAGCAAAGATCTCATCGATCCCATTCTCTTTTAAGAACGGCAGACATTCCTGCGCTCCCTGTCCGGTCTCCTCCGCGTGCTGAAACAGCAGATAGACATTGCAGTCTGCACCGCAGCGATCCAGCTGCATGGCAAATGCCGCCAGAGCTGCACTGTGTCCGTCATGACCGCACTTATGTCCCACGCCCTCGTTTTCAGAACAGTAGGGAACCAGTTCCTTCGCCTCCTGTACCGGAACTGCATCAAAATCTGCTCTGAAGGCGATCTTTTTCGCAGAATCGTCTTTATGATAAACTGCATAGAACCATCTGCCCCGATCCACGATCTCCAGACTGGTGTGCTCTTTTAAAAACTGTATCAGATGTTTCCTGGTCCAGGTCTCCTGCATGGATAATTCCGGATGGCGGTGCAGCTCATGCCGCAGGGCCGCTGCCTGTTCCAGAATCTCTTTCTCTATCATATGTCTCATCTTCTGTTGTCCTCCTCTTTCTCATGCAGACAACCGCGCCGGCAGTCTGCCCTGCATACATGGATATCTGAAAAGGCCGCCCTTCCCGGACGGCCTTTTATATCAAAATTTTCCCAATGATCTCTGTCAGATCAGTCCCTTTATCAGAATAAAGATGACCAGCAGCGGCAGAACAAACTGGAAATAGAATTTTAATGCCGCCGGCATCTTCATGCCCTTGCCTTTGTTCGTCTCAGCGAGGTAATTGTCAAATCCCCATCCGAACCTGTGTGTACAGAAAAGTACAAAGACAACTGCACCGATTGGAAGAATCAGGTTGCTTACCAGGAAATCCTCGAAATCCAGGATATCTCTTCCTCCGAAAAATCTGATGTTGGATAATACATTGTATCCCAGTGCACACGGAATGGAAAGAATGAAGACTGCAAGGAAATTGTACAGGATCGATTTCTTTCTTTCAATGCGGAAAGTCTCTGAGATACTTGCCACAAGATTTTCAAATACAGCCGTAACTGTAGAAAAGCTTGCAAATGTCATAAATACAAAGAACAGGGTTCCCCACAGTCTTCCGCCGGACATGTTTACAAATACGCTCGGCAGAGTAATGAAGATCAGGGACGGACCTGCATCCGGTGAAATTCCAAAGCTTGCACATGCCGGGAAGATGATCAGACCGGCCATCAGTGCGACAAAGGTATCCAGCGCACCGATTCTCACTGCCTCACCGGTCAAGCTGTGCTTATCTGACATATAGCTTCCGAAGATCTCCAGCGCTGCAACTCCGAGAGAAAGCGTAAAGAACGCCTGATTCATGGCCGCTACGATGACATTTCCGATGCCGATCTCCATGGTTGCCTGAAGATTCGGTTTCAGATAAAAGCTGATTCCAGCACTTGCCCCCGGCAGTGTGACTGTTCTGACTGCGAGTACGATGATGAGCAGCATCAGACCGATCATCATGAATTTGTTGACCTTCTCCAGACCTTTCTGAACACCGAAACTGATCACCACAAAACCAAAGACTACGACAACTGCCATAAAGCCGACCATCTGTGTCGGACTGGCAAGCAGTGCTCCAAAGACAGCATCCACACTCTCCTGTGCTGCACCTTCAAAGGTTCCGGTCGCAAATTTCACAGCGTAGGCGATCATCCATCCGGAAACCGTTGTGTAATACATCATCAGGAGCAGACATCCCAGGATACATACCCATCCATGTAAATGCCACTTTTCTCCCGGTCTCTCCAGCTTTTTATATCCGTTGACAATACTTGCTCTGGACGCACGGCCGATCGCGAGCTCCATCGTCATGACCGGCACACCCAGAATGCAGAGAAACAGCAGGTACAGAAGTACAAAAATAGCTCCTCCATTCTGACCTGTCACATACGGGAATTTCCATACATTACCGATTCCTACAGCGCATCCGGCTGACACAAGGATAAATCCCAGTCTCGATGCGAATGACTTGTTTTCCATCAACTCTCCCCCTCCATATGAGATTTTACTGCGTATGCCATTTATACAGAGATTTCTGCATAAATATGCTTCCCTCTATTTTATCGTATTATAATGTTTATGTAAACAGATCAGAACGATATTTTTCTCAGCCGATATCGAGGATGACATACTCAGCCTTGCAGCCGGTCTTAAATTTGATTGCCCAGTCGGAGATTCCGGAGCTCACTTCAAAGGTCGTGTTTCCGCTCTGCCGGATTCCGTAGGTCATATCGTTTTCTCCCATCCACTCGCCTAAATAATTGATCGGGAAAAACTGTCCTCCGTGTGTATGTCCGGACAGTACAAGATCCACT
Organism: Eubacteriales bacterium; assembly: GCA_030527715.1. Classification (GTDB taxonomy): domain Bacteria; phylum Bacillota; class Clostridia; order Lachnospirales; family Lachnospiraceae; genus Marvinbryantia. The sequence goes on along the minus strand of JAUNAF010000096.1, from coordinate 3,079 downwards.
CCGCTTTTTTCCTGGGCTGCAAAATCATTCGGCTGATGATCCAGTACGATCATGTATCGATTCTGATCCAGATCCTGCACCAGTTCATTCATGGAAGCACGGCTCCGTCCCATGCTCTCCTCACTTCGATCCTGACGACCGATCAGATAATAGTGTTCCCCGATCGAGACCGTCTCATCCTCCAGAACTTTCACGCCATTTTCTTCCAGATTGCGCACCAGTTCCGCTGCGTCATATCCGCGCACCTGATTGGAATATCCTTTATCGTGGTTTCCGAAGACAAAGTACACACCGTATCTGGCTTTCAGCGTTCCGAGTGCCTCACAGGATCTCAGCATATCTTCTTTTGAGGTATCATCATCCACAAAATCTCCGGTGATCACAACGATATCCGGATCTTCCTTCTGGATCTTCTGCACTGCCTCTGCGAATCCTTCTCCGTCAAAGGTCGCGCCGACATGCGAATCTGAGATCTGAACTATTCTGAGCTTCTCAGCCTCCTTCTGAGTCGCCACAGAATACTGCGTCGCGACAATATGATGCGCTCCATACCATCCCCAGCCAAAATACACGATCAGGATCAGTACATTCAAAAGCACTGCCCGGTCATAACTTAAGCTTCTCCCTGTCTTTTTCCTGATCAGCCAGAAAATGACATCCAGAAGCAGCCATACACAGAGCGCATGCACCACCATGATCGCGATATTGATCATTCCGATCAGAACATAACCTGCTGCGATCACAAGTACTGTCAACGCTGTCACAGCGAGCCTTTGAATATGTTTATTTCCGTTTGCCAGTCCTCTTACCAGCTCCATTCTGCATAATCTACTGATAATGTAAACGACACCAACCACCATTGCGATGAACATCGCCGCAAAAATCAGCATCCACATAAGCATAATTGTCAGTTCTCCTCTCTTCACAGGTACATCAGTACGGATACATATACCATATCCGCATCCTGTGTGATCTTCATAATTCCGTTATAGCGCTCCACGATCTTCTGACAGGAATCAATGCCGATGCCTTCTCCTTCATGCTTCGTGGAAACATAATGATTGCTCTGGAAACACTCCATCTTCTGATGACAGGTATTGTCGATCGTAAAGTAGAGCGATGCCGGAGTCTCTTTGATACGCACAATGATCTTTTTCTCTCTGCAGCTGTCGGCAATGCAGGCATCCACCGCATTTTCCAGCAGATTGCCAAAGAGCACTGACAGCTCCGTTTCCGGAACTGCGATTTTCTCCGACAGCGCTGCCTCCACCTGAAAGTCGATCCCGTGTTCACGCGCCAGCTCCGAAAAATGAAGCAGTATCAGATTTACCATTCCATGATTGCACAGCCTGAGCGAATCCGTCTCGTAGTTTCCCCTGCTATAATCCGCAAGATAGCTATCCAGCTTTTCATAATCTCTGTTTTTCAGATATCCGTTGAGTACCGCCATATGATGACGGAGATCATGTCTCGCCCTTCTCGTCTCCGTGATTTTTTCCTGAAGCTTCTGATATTGCAGGAGCTGGATCGACGCGATCTTCTTCTGCTCCTCGAGCATGCGATTCTGCTCATGCGTATGTAAAAGACGGGCCACCACAAAATATACCAGCAAAGCGCCAAGATTGAAGAGTGTAAATACCAGTGTATTGCTCGGGCGCAGAGCCATCTCGATCGTAGAGCCTTCATTGAGCAGATAGATACTGTAATACCAGACCAGATAGAACACTCCCGGAATCAGCCAAAGGAAGTGCCAGTCACGACTGTTGTTCTGATTTCTAATGACCGGTGCAATGATCCGTGAGATATACAGATACAGCGGTACCAGCAGCATCAGATCTACCAGCACCATAGACAGAGAAAATGACCAGCGATACTGCTGGCGTGCGAGTTCCGGGAACAGCTGTCCCTCCAGACATTTCGATGCTATGACTGTGTAATTCGCAATGTTTGACAAAAATAAGAGTACAAACATAGATTTTCCGACCGGTGCCTTGACCAGATGTACAAAGAACATGGCATACATCAGTGTACTCAACAGACTGAGCACACTGACCACCGCATTGGGATAGAAGGCGACATGGTTTCCTACTCCGATCTGTAAAACAGAGACGATCAGAAGAAATATCGCAACGACCCATTTGGAAAACCTCAGCGTATGGCGGAAAAGATACAGGCCAATGATCGCAAACGGCAGGAAATTCAACAGAGAATAGACAGAGACCTCAATAATTCGATAAAGTTCCGGCATGCTCAACATCCTTTCTTTCGAAGTATCTGAAACAGATAATCGGCATAAATATCCTTCATCTCTTTCGCCCGTCTTCTGCTTACCGGCACGATTCTCCCATCATGAAGCAGAAATCCCTGTTCATTCAGGCTGGCCACTGCATTCAGATTTATGATCAGACCCTTGGAGCAGCAGACAAAGCCGGGATACGGTTCCAGCAGGCTTTCCAGATATTTCTGCGTCATCCGGGCACTGACCGGCTGTCCTTCTTTTCTGAAGATCGTGATGATATGTCCTGCACATTCCGCATAGAGGATCTCCTGCAGCAGAACACGCTGTCCCTGAGGCAGAATGATCGAGAGTGCCTGCTCCATCCCGTCCCGGTTCACCTTCCGCAGCATCGTTGTGACCATTTCTTCTGTGATAGGCTTTTTCAGATAATACTGAGCCTCCACCTCATAACTCTCGCTGGCGAATTCATTGCTTGTCGTACAGAATACCAGACTGACCTCGGAATCTCTCTCTCGGATCTTCTTTGCGACATCGATCCCCAGAAGTTCCTTCATAAAGATATCGAGAATAATAAAATCGTAGTCCTGCGGTTTCCATACTGCAAGAAAACTCTCTCCGTCCGAAAAGCATGAAAACTCACAGGTCTCATTCAGATGCTTTTTCATATATTTCAAAAGCATGGCAGTTTCTTTCGGGTTATCATCTACAATTGCAATACGCATAGAACATCTCCTGATTCCTGTTAATAAAGGACATACGTCCGTCATTTTAATCTGCGACAATTATAAAAAAATCCAAAATTGCAATAACAAGTTGCACACTTTTGCTCCACACCACACC